>JAEXGX010000214.1 GCA_023450535.1 Pseudomonadota bacterium
TTTCTGAAGAAAGTTTCCCCTCCCCAAGCCCCTCCCTTTCAACGACTTTTAATAAAAAGCTTTATTTAAAACGTGAGTTGGTATTACCTCAACCGCCGGAGGCGCGAGCGTTAGCGAGCTTTGAAGGCCGACCAGGACGGCGGCCCCACAGGGGCCGTGCCCGTTGCCGAGCATGGCGAGGCTTACGGGCATCGAGAGCAGAGATGACGAGCCCCCGCCGCCTGTAAGGCGACATGGAGAGGGGCGAGGAACGGAAGCAAAGTTTTGCGGAGCGGAGCCTTGGGGCGGCGAAGCCGCAGCAAGGCGTAACGTAGCCAGCGTGCGCCGAAGGATGCCTTTTACCCGTGTGGAACACGGATGCCTTTACGGCAACGCAGGCTGCCGCCCCTTTAAAAAATGGATGAGAAACAGAGAAGGGGCTGTTCACGCGTACATTTTTCAACATTGTTCGCCCACCATACAGCACACAACCAGGCTCAACAAAGGATAACGGTATGAACTACAATCTGGTACTCCACGTGGACAGCGACGACCCCAAAACCCTCGCCCTCGCCTTCAGCAACGCCGCCAACTACAAAGCCGCCCTGCCCAACGAAAGCTTCCGCATGGTTCTGGTAGCCAACGGCCCGGCAGTCAAGCGCTTCACCCGCGCAGATCGGGATCTGGCCGAACAGGGTGAAAAACTCGCCCAACAGGGCCTGGAAATCATGCTTTGCAACAATGCGCTGAAAAAATTTGCCATTGAACGCGAACATTTGTGGGACTGCGCCGTTGTCGTCCCCGCCGGAGTGGTGGAACTGGTCCACCTGCAACGGGAAGGCTTCGCCTATATCAAGCCGTAACATATCAACAACGGTAGATACGGCAAAAAAGGCGGGGAGTTCGTGTATACGAACTCCCCGCCTTTTTTGCCGTCCTGGAATTATCTGCACATCCCTCTGTAAAACAATAATGCGGCAGAGACGGCCAGTAATACCAGAAGAAGCCTGCGGCAGAGTTTCTGATCAATATATTTCTGTGCGGGGATACTCGCCAGAATTCCCAGAGCAGCGCCGGGCAGAGAACAGGCAATGTCAAAGACGATCGACGAGGAATACAAGCCCCGATTCCACTGGATCGACGTTGTCAAAACCGCGCTGAGCGCGAAGAAGGCACTTTGCATGGACAACATGTTGTCCTTCGACCAGGTACGCAATGTGGCATAGATCCCAAGGGCCGCGCCGGGCATACCGGTCAGGGCATTCACCGTTCCGCCCAGAAATCCTGCCAGCAGGGAACATGATCCGTACTTGCGGAGCCGAAACTCCACTCCCGCGCCGAATGTCTGCCAGACCACAAAACCTGCCAACGCCGCGCCGAGCGCAATGCTCAGCCCTGCGGCAGGAACCCGCTCGAAAATCAGCACTCCGATAATACTGCCGGGCAGGCTGGCCCCCAGCAAAAGCAGCAACTCCCTGAAAATGATTCCTCTATGATGCAGCGGAACAAGCAGAGCCGGAATGATACCGCCGCAGACGCAGCTGATCAAAATAGCCCGATCTGGACTCATGACCAGATTTAACACAGGCATGGCGATCAGGGAACAGCCCATAGACGTGACGCCGGAAATAAAACCGCCCACCACCCAGGCGAGAGTGATGACGACATAGTACATCAAATCCATGCCCCATTTCCTCCGGGGATAAAGAGATACGGCCCAACGCCCATTCACAAGCTTCAACCATCACACGGTGACAAACGGGAAGCGCGAGCCTCTCTTGCACAGGCAAGTCATTAATTTTTTTTTAAGTAAGCGTCTGTAGCAATTGCTATAGAATAAAAAATAACAAATGGTATTTTAATAACAAAAGATTTTTAACCTCAACAGGACAATGTGTCATGCCTTCGATATTTCAGACAATCAGCCGTATTGTGTATGGATTTGGAGCCGTTGATCTTCTTCCTGATGAAGTAAAACGTTTTGGAGACCCCCGTGTACTTATCATCACAGATAAGGGGCTTGTCGCAAACAATATGCACAAGCCGGTCGAAGACGCTTTGAAAAATGCAGGGGTCCCGGTTAAAGTCTGGGGCGATGTAGTCCTTGACCCGACGCCTGAATCAATTGAAGCCTGTGTTGAAGTCATAAAGGAATTTAATGCCACAGTATTAATCGGCCTTGGCGGCGGAAGCGCGATGGACAGCACCAAAGCTGCATCACTCAGAGCCTGCCACCCCGGGCCGGTCACGAAATATTTCGGTATGCACAAGGTTCCCGGCCCGTGCATGCCTACTATTATGATTCCCACCACAGCGGGAACCGGCAGTGAAATGACGTCCATCAGCGTTATCGCCGACGCGGTTTCAAATTCCAAAATCGGCATTGTCAGCGATCATCTGTATGCCAGAACAGTTCTGCTTGATCCTGCGCTGACATTAAGTCTTCCGCCCCGCTACACTGCCTATACAGGACTGGATGCCTTTGTCCACGCTATGGAATCCTATGTGAACCTGAGTGCAACGCCTTTTACCGAAGGCCCGGATCTGCAAGCCATGCTGATGATTTCCGACAACCTGCGCAAAGCATATACCAACGGCAAAAATCGCGCGGCGCGCGAGGCCATGCTGTATGCCTCCTCCATTTGCGGCATGGGCTTTTCCAACACGCAGAACGGGGTCATTCACGCCATTGGCATGGCCGTGCCCGCAACCTATCACCTTCCCCACGGCTTGCTTATGGCCGCTTGCGGCCCCATGGGCATAGCCTTCAACTGCCATGCCGCCCCGGAAAAGTATGCGGAAGTGGCGGAAATACTCGGCTGTGACACAAAAGGCAAAAGTGTGGTCGAAGCTGCTGAAATGGCAGTGGAAGGGTTCACCAAGCTGATGCGGGACGTAGACATTGAACCGGGGCTCAGAATTTATGGCGTGAAGGAAGAGGATATCCCCGGTATCGCCCAACGGGCCGCCGCCTCGGCCCGCCTGATGAATAACAACCCGCGCCAGGGCACAGCGGAGCAACTTGAAGCCCTGATCAGAAAATATTTCTGATCACAGCGTTCCAGAATAGTATCTCCGGACAAATGATATTTGTTCCTCGCTAAGGGAATAAGTATATCGGCGTCAAGGTTCTTTTGTGTGTTTTATGCAAGGAGGCTTTTATGAAAAAACTCGGAGTATTTTTGCTGTCCATGTGTATGGCCGTGAGCGCATTGAGCGTTCCGGCGCACGCGGCGAAGTACGAGCTGAAGATCCAGACCGCTCTGGCGACTTCTTCGCTCTACTTCAAGACCCTTGAGCGGATGAAAACCAACATCGAAACACTCTCCGGCGGCGAGATCAATGTGGAACTGTTCGGGGAAGGCGCTATTGTCAAAAGCTTTGAAATCTTCGATGCGGTCAGTGAAGACCTCATCAACGGCGGTATGTGCTGGACGCACTGGGCTTCCGGCAAGCACCCGGCCGGAACGCTGTTCTCCGCTCCCTGCGCCGGCCTGGGCTACGGCCTTGACCAAATCAGCCAGCTTTCCTGGATGTGGGAAGGCGACGGCCTCAAGCTGCTGAATGAGTTCTATCAGGACGCCTGCAAGATGAATCTGGTGGCGTTCCCCGTGCTCCCCATGGGGCCGGAAAGCTTCGGCTGGTTCCACAAGCGTTATAATTCCCTGATCGAAATTAACAAGCTCACCTTCCGCGCCCCTCCCGGCGTGCCCACTGAAATCTTCCTGGATATGGGCATGCCCGTGGTGGGCCTGTCTGGCCCGGACATCATTCCTTCCGCCCAGCGCGGCGCCATTGACGCCTCTGAATGGATCGGACCGGCCGAAGATATCGTCATGGGCCTCGACCAGATCTGGAAGCACTATTACCTCCAGGGCCTGCATCAGGCCATTTCCATCGGTGACGTGTATATCAACAAGTCCTGGTATGACGGTTTGCCTGAACACCTGCGCGCCATCATCAATATCAGCATGAAAGCCTGCGTGATGGATCAGATGATGATC
>JAEXGX010000448.1 GCA_023450535.1 Pseudomonadota bacterium
CTTTCTTCCATGTTTTCGGCCAGAAAGGAAATAAAGGGCAGATTGGCGATATCGTCCACTGTGGGGTGGGCGGGCAGATGAAAGTCATTGTCGCGCGGGGCGATGAGCAACGGGCGGGAAGTGAAAAGCTCCTCCAGATCACAGTTGGGCGCGTCGGAGGTCATGCCCGTCAGGCCGAAATCCACGCGGGAACTCGCCACATCATCCACCACTTCATAGGTCAGGGCCCGGCGGATCTTGATCCGCACTTCGGGATGCGCCTTACGGAAAACCGAGATGATCCCCACCACCTGCGCGGAAAACGGCAGATTGCTGGATATGCTCACTGTGCCTCGCAGTATGCCGGACGGCGAGCTGATATCCGATCTCATGCCGCGCAGAAGTTCAAAAGTGGAGATGGTCCACTCCAGAAGCCGTTGCCCTTCCGGCGTGATGTGCAGGCTCTTTTTGTAACGATCGAATAGTATGGCGTTCAGCGCCTGCTCCAGTTGCCGGATCTGCCAGCTTATGGTGGAAGGATTCCGGTTCATAAGCTGCGCCGCCTTGCGCACGCTGCCGGTTTGTGCCGTGTAGTAGAAACCGCGCAGCTGCTGAAAGAAATCCCCGCTCAGTTCTTCAATCATGAGCTTCTCCAGGCATGACGTTTCTGTAGTTCGGCTTTCTTCGACTATGTATGATTTTATCAAACAATAAATATATTCTTTTGATTTGACAATACAGAGGGATCTAAGGATTATTTTCACAACAGGAGGACAATATGGCTCGTATTTCTTTCAAATCTCTGGCGGCATGTGTACTGGCTCTCGGTCTCTGCGGTCCGGCCCATGCGGCGGAAGTGGAAATCCAGGCAGGTATCTTCGGCGGCACGCTCTATCAGATGAGCTACGCCCTGACGGAGATCCTCAAGGTTCACGCTCCCGACATCAAGGCTACCGCCGTGGAAACCAACGGTACCGGCATGGGCATCACCAAGGCTGCCCAGGCGCCGGAGCGGCGCATCGTAGCGGGTACGCTGGTTCCCGTAATGGAGGCCCGCGCGGGAGTCGCCCCGTACAAGAAGGCGTTTACGGGGCTGAAGCTCATCGGCAATATGAGCGAAAATATTCAAACGCTCATTACCTTCAATCCAGAAATCAAAAATATTGAAGATCTCAAGGGCGAGCGGGTAGGGCTCGGCCCCAAGCCCACAGTGCTGGGACACAACCATGCCTCCATCGTGGGGGCGGCCAGCTCTGATCCCGGCTCCATCAAGTTTGAATACATGAACTGGGGCAGCATGCGCGATGCCATGCTTGACGGTTCCGTCGATGCCATGATTCTTGGCGTAAGCACCCGCCAGACCCCGCCCTGGGTTCCTGTTTCCGTGTATGGAGAGCTGGTCGCCTCACGCGGCAAGCCGCAGTTTATCGATATACCGGCCGAGGCCGTGAGCAAGGCGTCGGCTTCCGACAAGATCGCCTACGAGACCAAAATCGTACCGGCGGGCGCCATTGCCGACGGCGTACCTGCGGCGGATGTGCCTGCCTGGCGCGATCTGCTTGGCATCTACGCCTTCGACGAACTGGACGAGCAGACAGCCTACACCATTGCCAAGGTGCTCTATGAGCATTGCGCCGATATGGCGACATACTCTGCCGCCGCCAAGGGCATATGGCCCGAACTCATCGTTCCCACCGTACCGGACGAAATGGTTCATCCCGGCGCGTTGCGCTTCTACAGGGAGAAGGGGCTGCGCTAGACGCCTTTTCCCCGCACCCTTCCGCGCGCCGGAGCATTCTTTCCGGCCCCGGCGCGCCTTGTTTCTTTCCTGACGTTCCCATTTCAATGACTTTTGTCCCCTGGAGCAATTCAAGGTGAAATTGCTCTAACGGCCAGACCGCAACCCCCTCTTTGCTGAAAGAGCCCGGGGCTCCGGTTGTGCACCCTCCGTCCGCGTCCGCGCAAGAGAGGAATTCATGGAAACAGCGAAAAAAAACGTGGTACGCATGCTCATGGTGGGCGTGGCTCTGATCATGGCGCTGTACCACCTGGTATACACCCAGTGGATGCTCATCGGCCCCATTCAGCATCAGAACCTGCATTACATGATGGCGCTTGTGCTGGTGTTTCTGTGGGCGTTCACCAGGCAGAAGACGGCATTCGGCAAGGCTGTGGTCGTTGTGCTCATAGGTCTGTCCATCTACGCTACGGCGTATATGTTTCTGAACTACAGCGGCCTGCAGGAGGAACGTGGCCCCATGCTCGACCTCACGGGGCAGGACATGTTCGTGGGTGTGCTGCTGGTGGGGTTGGGCATTGAGGCTTCCCGGCGTTCCTTTGGCTGGGTTTTCCCCATTGTGGCTATGTGCTTCATCACCTATGCCGTGTTCGGACACAACCTGCCCGGCCCGCTGCAATCTCCCAATATCGGGATCGATGAACTGCTCGTCAGCTACGGGCTGGATTTATCCGGCGGTATTTATGGTCAGGTGCTCGGCATCAGTGCCAACTATATTTTTCTGTTTGTGCTTTTTGGCAGTCTGCTCGGTGCCACCGGAGCCTCCCGCTTCTTCAACCAGGTGGGAATGCTCACCGGCAGCAAGCTGGACGGCGGTCCGGCCATCACTGCTGTGGTATCCAGTGCGCTCATGGGCTCGGTGACGGGCAGCGTCATGGCCAACGTGGCGGCCACGGGCGCTTTCACCATTCCGCTGATGAAGAAGGTGGGCTATAAACCTTATCAGGCCGGAGCCATTGAGGCCGCCGCGTCTTCGGGCGGGCAGATCATGCCGCCCGTCATGGGAGCCACAGCCTTCGTCATGGCCGAGCTTGCCGAAGTGCCCTATGTCACAGTTATGGCGGCGGCGCTCATTCCATCCGTGCTCTATTTTCTTTCCGTGGGTCTTTACGCGCAGTTCCAGGCCAAGCGGTTAGGCATCCGGATGAATCCGGCCGATATTGAGAGCTTTTCCCTCCGGGCCTTCCTGCATGACGCTCCTATTTTTGTCCTGCCCCTGCTGGCCATCATCGCCCTGCTGGTTATGGGCTACAGTCCCATGTTCACGATTTTCTGGGCCATGATGCTGCTGCTTGTGCTCAATCTCGTTGATATCGTTACTGCGAAGAAGTACGAACAACTTAAAAAGGTGCTTCCCGCCTTCATAGACGGGGCCGTCACCGGCGCCAAGATCGGCGTTACTTGCGCCGTGCTCGGACCGATCATGACCACCGTGACCAAGACCCTTCTGGGAATCAAGATTCCTCAGCTCATTGTCATGTGGTCCGGCGGCAGCATTCCGCTGGCCCTGTTTATCACCATGTGCGTCTGCCTGATTCTGGGCATGGGTGTACCCACATTGGCGGCGTATCTGCTCGTCTCCATGGTGGGGATTCCGGTGTTGGTCAACATGGGGGTGCCGCCCTTTGCAGCGCACATGTTCGTGTTCGTGTTCGCCTGTTTCTCCTGCCTGACCCCGCCCATCGCAATCGCGGCTTTGCCTGCGGCGGGCATCGCGGAGTCGTCTTATATGCGAACTGCCCTGGAAGCATCCATGGTCGGGGCGGTGGGTTTCGCCATTCCCTATCTGGTGGTGGGGCGCCCGGCGCTCATGCTCGGCCAGGGACCGCTGACGGAAACCCTGGCGGTCACTCTGGTGGGAGCGCTTACCGTGGTCGCCTTCTGCATGATGATTACAGGCTACGGGTTGCGCACACTTAATTCGGCGGAACGCGCAGGGCTTGGCATCGTGGTCATACTGTGCGGATTCTGGATTGGCATGGGGAATCTCAAGCTTCTTATTTTCGGATTCTGCTTGTTCGCTGGCCTCATTTTTCTTCAGATTCGGAATCGTGCGCGGGCGTCCGTCTGAGTCCAGCCATTCATCACAGTCGGCCTCTCATGCCATTCCGACCGGCGAGGGGCAAAACCACAGAGGATATTTTGATGAAAACTTCCGCTCATCCGCTCGGTACGCTGATTGAAACTGACGTGCTCGTGATCGGTTCCGGCGCGTCCGGTTGCGGCGCGGCCATTGGCGCGAGAGAGCAGGGCCTTGACGTCGTGCTCATGGACAAGGGCAAACTGGAAAGTTCCGGCTGCATCGGCGGTGGAAATGACCATTACATGGCCATTATGGACGAAAAAGACACGCCTTTCGATTCTGTGGACGATCTGGTCAAATTTTACGCCAAACCTCTGAACGGCTGGACGCCCGCCATGCTGACCAATGGCTGGTATAACCACATGCGCCCTATTCTCAATATGCTGGAAGAAGGCGGCGTGGATTTCGGCAAGACTGCGGACGGCCGTTACCATCGCACTCAGGGCTTTGGTCAGCCCGGCACCTGGTGGTGCCATATTGCCAACGGCATGACCATCAAGCGGGTCATGGCCCGTATCGTGCGCGCCAAGGGCGTGAACGTGCTGGACAGGATCATGGCGGTCAAGATCCTTACCGATGGGGGTAAGGCTTGTGGAGCGTTGGGCTGGAACGTGAGCACGGGCGAGTACGTTATGGTGCGCGCCAAGACCGTGGTGTCCGCGCAAGGGCGTTCCGCCACACGCGGCTACAACAACTCCACCCACAACCCTTATAATGTGTGGATGTACCCCTACAACACCGGCGCGGGTGTGGTGCTGGGCTACGATGTGGGGGCGGCGGTCACGGAACTGGATACCTACCAGCGCGCGACCATGTTGCCCAAGGGCTATGGCTGCCCCGGCATGAACGGCATCAACAGTTCCGGCGCATATGAAATCAACGCGCTGGGCGAGCGCTTTATGGGCAAGTATGACCCCATGTGGGAAAACGGGGTACGCAACAACCAGATTCAGGGCACCTTCCAGGAACAGTTGGAAGGCTCCGGCCCTCCTTTCTACATGGACATGCGGCATGTCGACCCGGAAGTGGTGCATGAACTCCAGTATATCCTCATGCCCGGCGACAAGGCCACCTTTGGCGACTGGGCGGACTGCACCGGCACGGATTTCCAGCACAAGCTGCTAGAAGTGGAAATCGGCGAATTGATATTTGGCGGCACTATCGCGGTAGACGATGAATTTGAAAGTTCCGTCTCCGGCCTGTTTTGCGGCAGCATTTTCCTGTACTGCTCCGGCGCGATGTGCGGCGGGTACGAGGCGGGCCGCCGAGCGGCGCTCAAGGCTTCCGGCATTTCGCAAGCCGGGCGTATGGATGAGGAGTTGGCCGCACGGGTGAAGGGTGATGTGTTCGCTCCCCTCCGGGCAGACAGGGACGACGAGTCCGTTTCCTATCAGGAGCTGGAAGAGGCCGCCCGTAACGTCATGATGTACTACATGGGCTTCCGCCGTTCCGTAGCGGGCATGGAGCGCGCGCTGGAAAAGATACGCTTCCTTTCCGGGCAGATTCCGCACCTGCGTGCGGAAACGCTGCGCGATCTCATGCGCTGTCATGAATCGCGTGAGGTACTCAAGGTATGCGAACTCGCCATTGAGGCGACCATGGCGCGCAAGGAGACCGGGCGCTGCGTTTACAAGGTTGCGGACTATCCTGCGCTTAACCCCGATATGGCCAAGCCGCTGCTCCTGATCCGGGGAGAACAGGGGTGTTCTTTCCAGTGGGGCAAGACCCCGCTGCTCTAGAGTGCTTCAAAATGAAAATGCTCTAGTTGCAACCGCTTTCATCCGTTTATCCGTTGACTCGAGGAGTATCATCATGCCTCCCAAATATAGCAGAGAAATTACCTTGCCCATCGCCTTCGGGGATAGCCTGAAGGAGCAGTTCCGCACTTCTCCCTGTGAACAGGCCTGCCCTGCGGGGAACCCCATCCAGAAAATGCAGGCACTCATAGAAAAAGGTCTGTTTGGAGAAGCCCTGCGCTACCTCCGGGCCAAGAATCCCTTTCCCGGTGTGACAGGACGCGTGTGTCCGCATTTTTGCCAAAGCAAATGCAATCGGGGGGAGTTTGACTCCTGCGTGAATACCCGCGCGCTGGAACGCGCCGCGTATGACCACGCCCCGCGTGGTGCAGCGCAGTTCAAACGCCGTCCCGCCTCGGGCAAAAAGGTCGGCGTGATCGGCGGCGGCCCTGCCGGGCTGACCTCGGCTTACTTTCTGGCTCTGCTCGGACACGACGTTACCGTATACGAAGCTAATCCCGTACTGGGCGGTGTGCCGCGCTACGGCGTGCCGGATTTCCGCCTGCCCCGCGACGTAGTGGATCGTGAAGTGGGCTGGGTGCTGGAAGCAGGCGTGCACGCCCGGGTCAACACCGTGGTGGGGCGTGATGTCAGTTTTGCCGAGCTGCGCGCCGCCAATGATGCGGTTATCGTTGCCACCGGTACGCCGAAGGAGAATTCTCTGCCCATCCCCGGCGCGGAAACAGCGCTGAAGGCCGTGGAATTTCTGCGCGAAGCAGCGTTGGGCATTCGCCCGCAGGTGGGCAGGCGCGTCGTGATTATGGGTGGGGGCGGCGTTGGTTTTGACTGCGCGTTCACCGCCCGCCGTCTGGGTGCGGAAGAAGTGCATGTCATCTGTCTGGAAAAAGCAGGAGAAATGCGCGCTCCGGAAGAAGACCTGCAACAGGCCCGTGAAGAGGGTGTGAGCATTCATAATTCCTGCACCATGTCGGGTATTCGTGTCACGGATGGCCGCGTTTGTGCAGTGAACTATTATGAGGTGGGTGAATGCCGTTTTGACGAGGCGGGTCGCCTTTCTCTGGAACCCGTACCCGGCGGTGAACACACGCAGGAGTGCGATACCGTGATCTTCGCCGTAGGCATGAAGACGGATCTGGAATTCATGGGGACGGACAGACCGGATCTGACCCCGCGCAATTGGATTGTGACGAACGAAGGGCAGGCCAGCTCTTTGGCGGGCGTCTTTGCCGCCGGAGATGTTTCTGCCGGCCCTGCCTCCATTGCCGGAGCCGTGGGTGACGGACGCCGTGCCGCATTTGGCGTGCATGCCTGGCTCACCGGAGAGGATGCCCGCGTCTACGTCGTCAGTGACGAGGGCGTGCTGGAGGCGCGCGATGATATGGCGGGCAAGGAAGCCCCCTATGTTGTGCCCTTGGCGGAAATCTACGGCATAGACCAGTATGAAAAGCAGGAACCGCAGAAGCAGACCTGTTCCAACCGGCTTGACTTTACGGAAATCAACGCGGGGTATGCCCGCGAACAGGCCATGACGGAAGCCGCCCGCTGCTTCCACTGCGGCCATTGCAAAGGCTGCGGCTCCTGTGTGGATGATTGTCCCGGCTATGTGCTGGAACTTCGGCATCTGGAAGACCGCGACAGACCGGAAGTGGTTTTCGGCGACGAGTGCTGGCACTGCGCTAACTGCCGCACCAGTTGCCCCACCGGAGCAATTGGCTTCCGCTTCCCGCTACGTATGCAGGTATAGATGGAGAAAAGATATGAATGTTTCTCGTCGTTCGTTTGTCCGGGCATTGTCCGTCCTTTCCGCCTCGACGCTGTTGTCTTTTCCGTTCCGGGCGTTGGCCGAAGGAGAGGAAGGGCCGGTGGTGAATACGGCAAAAGGCGTGTTGCGCGGTCGAATACTGGATGGCGTGCATGTCTTTCGTGGCGTGCCTTGTGGAAAAAATCCTTATGAAGGCGCGCTGCGACTGGCCCTGCCTGAAGCTGTGGACGTCTGGAACGGCGTACTTGAGGCCGTGGAACCGGGGGGAGTTCCGCTTCAGTTTGCCAAGGATTTCCCCGATGGAGTGAAGGGCGGAGGCGACTGCTTGCGCCTGAATATCTGGACGCCCGCGCCCGGAACGGCG
>JAEXGX010000038.1 GCA_023450535.1 Pseudomonadota bacterium
CAAACTCTCCAGTTGAAAAGTATTGATCCAAACTCAAGCCCTAAAGCTTGAATTGATCGAACTCAAAGCTCTTTTTCCCAACTCGCTCTTCACTTGTCAAAGAACCACGCCCTGCTTTTCGCTCCGCCTTTTGAAGCGGCGTTGTTCAGCAGCGGCGAGAAGCGTTTATGCACTCATCGTCCCTCTCTGTCAAACCTTTTTTTCAACTTTTTTTATTCTTTTTTGAATTATCTTCTTTTATGCATTAATATCACATGGTTATAATGTGAACTCTTTGCCGCAGATGAACCTCCTTCTCTGGAAAATGAGGGCACTTTCAATCGCCCTTTCTTCTCCTTCAGCGCAGGAGCCTCTTTCCGCACAGTTTTTCAGGTGCGTTTTCCCGTTCATTTTTCCAGAAAAATATTCGATCCGACGCACCTTTTTCGTTCTACGTTTACTCTATACCTTTAAAAAGGGAAACTCGACAAGCCTTTTTTTCTTTTTCCCTGCTTTTTTTGACCTGAATCAGCGCTAGCCCCTGCGAGACGCGCGAAAGCCGCATTTCTTTTTTGACAGAAAGCGGCAAGTAAGGCTATGACTTGCTCCCCCGATGATGCATTTTCATGCCTGAAATTTTACATTTTTGTAAACAAGTTCACCTCAGCCCCTTCCAGGTTCGGAGTCAGCATTATGAACAAGGGCAGTTCCGACGCAGCCAGTAAACGCGTCCCACACACAGAATCCATGCAACACCAAGCGAGTTTCGCAGCAGATTCCGACGCGTCTTCACCTTTGAAACCTGACGAAGTGGCGCGCGAACAGGCTCTGGCCCAAACTCTGGTGGAAGAGAAAGACAGCGAAAGCCGTACCCGTACGTATTCCGGCCCCTGGGCCAAAATCGTCTCTGTTCTGGCACTGGCCTTTTCTCTGTTCCAGCTTGCGGCCTCGACCTTCTGGACGCTGGATGCCATCACACTGCGAGCGGTGCATATCCTCTTTCTGCTGACGCTGTCCTTTCTGCTTTATCCTGCCCTGCGCCGGGAAGCACGCCAACGCTGTGCGCCCACACTCTATGACGCCCTGTGCATCTGCGCAGGCCTGTTTTCCTTCGGCTATCTTATTCTCAATTACACGAACATCACCCTGCGCGGCGGCTGGTTTGAACCCATCGACTATGCCGTGGCATCCATAGGGCTGCTCATCTGTTTTGAAATGGCCCGCAGAGTGGTAGGCAATCTCGCCGCTCTGGCACTGATATTCCTGGCCTATAATTTCTTCGGATATCTGATTCCCGGTGCATTCGGCCACCCCGGCTACAGCTGGAACCGGGTAGTCGAGCACATGTTCTGGGGCAGTCAGGGCCTGCTCGGCGTGGGCGTGGGCGTTTCGGCCACGTATATCTTTTTGTTCGTGTTGTTCGGCGCTTTTCTGAAATACAGCGGATTCAGCGATTTTATCAATGATCTCGCTCTGACGCTGGTGGGGCGCACCGCTGGTGGCCCGGCCAAGGTGTCCGTCATCGCCAGCGCCCTGATGGGCATGATTAATGGCAGTGCTCTGGCCAACGTGGCGACGACTGGAGCGATCACCATCCCGCTCATGAAAAAGACCGGATACAAGGCGGAATTTGCCGGAGCCGTGGAGGCCGTGGCATCTACCGGAGGGCAGTTCGCACCGCCGATCATGGGTGCCGTGGGCTTCATTATGGCGGAATTTCTGGGTGTGCCCTATACCACGGTCATGTTGGCCGCAGCCATTCCCGCCTTTCTCTACTATTTCACCCTGCTCATGGCCGTACATTTCGAGGCGCGCAAACTCGGCCTCAAGGGATTGTCCAAGGAAAACATTCCCAACGCGGCAAAAGTGCTGAAAGAACGCGGGCACTTGCTGCTGCCGCTGTTCGCGCTGATGGCCCTGCTGTTCATGGGCTATACCCCGCTGTTTGCTGCGGCTATTTCCATCGCTGTGACCATTGTCGCATCCTGGCTTTCACCGCGCACCCGCATGAAGCTTTCCGCCATTCTTCAGGCGATGGAAGAAGGCGCGCGCGGCGCCGTGGGCGTGGGCGCAGCCTGCGTAATCATCGGGGTGATTATCGGCACGGTGTCGCTGACCGGGCTGGGCCTGACATTCGGCTATGAAATTCTGAAATTCGTGGGCAAGGATCAAATGTACGTAGGCGGGCTGTTCGTGATGCTCATGAGCACCATCCTTGGCATGGGCGTACCCGGAGTCGCGGCCTACGTCATTGTGGCGGCCGTGGCCGTGCCCGTGCTTACCGGCGTTGGCGTGCAGCCTCTGGCGGCGCACATGTTCTGCCTTTTCTATGCCTGTCTGTCCAATATCACTCCGCCGGTGGCCATGTCTTCCTATGTGGCGGCGGGCATTGCCCGATCCAACGAAACAAAAACCTCGCTTATTGCCATGCGCCTGGGCCTGACTGGCTTCATCCTGCCCTTTTTCTTCCTCAATAACCCCTTGCTGCTGTATTCGCCGGGGCATTCCGACATGGCTACACTGTGGGCCTTCACCACCGCCACGCTTGGAGTCAGTGCGCTGGCCGCAGGGCTGGAAGGCTGGCTGTTCACACGCTGCAATCCTGTCATGCGCATTATGCTACTGGCGGCGGCATTCCTTGCCATCGACCCCGGCCTGACTACGGACGCCATAGGTTTGAGTCTGATAGGTATCGCCTGCGCGTGGAACTGGCATGTATCCCGTGCGCAAAGCCCGTCAGCAGCATAAACGTCGTACGTACCCCCTTTCCCAGTGAGAAAGGGGGCACCGAAAAAATTCGCTTTTTACCGCCTTGTTACCCCATCTTTCCTCCATGAAGGGGGAAGGAACAAACCATAAAGGACGCTTTGATGAACAGAATTCTCTCCACTGCCGCAGTTCTGGCGCTGATCTGCGCCGTGAGCTTTGGTCAGGCCATCGCCGCAGACCATCCCAAAGTCAACATAGCCTTCCCCACGGCCGCCACCACCGGTGCGCTGTATCCTTTGGGCGCGGGCATTGCCAACCTGTGGAACACCAAACTGCCCTATATCACCGCCCGCGCCCAGGCCTCCAACGGCGGCGTCCAGAACCTGAACCTGCTCAAGGCCGGGGATGCCCAGGTCTCTTTCGCCGTGTCCAGCATCACCTACGAAGCCCTGCACGGACAGCGTGGCTTCAAGGGCCGCGCCTATGAGGGCGTACGGGTGCTGGCCGGGCTGTACTACAACCCCAATCAGGTCGTTGCGCGTGGGGACAGCGGTGTAAAGACCCTGGCCGATTTCAAGGGCAAAAGCTTCGCTCCCGGCGCGGCAGGCGGCACTACGGAAGTGGAATCCCGCATTCATTTCACCGCTGCCGGACTCAAGTATCCGGATGAACTCAAGGCTCATTTCGTGGGCTTTACCGAATCCATTGACCTTATGCGCAACAAGCAGCTTGACGGCGTGTGGATCATGGCCGGGATGCCCACAGCCGCAGTGACGGAAATGTGCTCCACCGCGGGGGGCAAACTGGTAAGCATTGACGACGACGTCATTGCCAAGGTACAGGCAGAATACCCCTGGTACGCCAAAATCCAGATCCCTGCCGGCACCTATGACGGCCAGACCGAACCCGTTCAGACCACTGCGGTCAAAATGCTGCTGCTCACTGATGCATCCATGCCCGAAGACGTTATCTATGATATGACGAAAACCTTCTGGGAAAACCTGCCGGAACTCGGCCAGGCGCACGCGGTCATGAAAACGGTCACGCCCGACATGGCTGTGACTGACCTTTCCGGCATTCCGCTGCACCCGGGCGCGGAAAAATATTACAGAGAAGCCGGCCTGCTGAAATAGCGCCCTTCGTTCTCTCATTCTGAAAAGCCGATGTTTACATCGGCTTTTCAGAATGTTGATATACCGGGGCTCCGCCCCGCACCCCGCCGGGGGAGATTATCTTCCCCGGCCCCCCATACTTATAACATAGTGTCATAATTGGAGGTGCAGGGGCATCATGCCCCGCTCTGCTCTCTGTTTCCCCAAGCCGCTTTGCGGCTAAGGGAAATGACAGGCAGGCCCGTCACCCTTTCGGGCAGGTGCCGAGGGGAGTTTGAGGGGCGAGCCCCCCCCTCAAGGACTTTTTCAGCAGCCTCAAAAGCCGATGTTTACATTGGCTTTTTTGTTTGCGGCAGATTAAAAAAAGTTACGTTCAATATATATTTCAAGCCATAAAAGAACTTTTGATGAACAACATATTGAGTATTGAGAGAATGGCGCATCGAACTCTGGACAAGCATCTTTTTTTACGCTAGTTCCTGAAACTCACCAAAAAAATAGTTTTTTTGCTTTTCCCACAAACTTCATGCTCCTTGGCACAGGCAAGCCCGGTCAAGCAATTTCCCCCTCTAACCTCCTCGGGAGTATTCATGTCCTTTTTTTCTTTCCCATATATTTCATCAACCTTTCGGCGTTCCTCCGCCGGTCTTGCCCTTGTTTTTCTGCTTGGCAGCGTCTCGCCGCACAAGCGCTTTTCGGATTCTTTGACGGCACATCAAAAGTGACACCGCAAAATGACGTGGTCACAGTGGATGTATCTGAACTCAAACCGGGACAGGCCGAATTCTACAAATTGGAACAGAACGGTGTTTCCATACGTTTTTTTCTGACTCGCGACGCAAAAAATATCCTCCATGCCGCTCTGGACGCCTGCGACGTGTGCTGGAAGGAAGGCAAAGGCTACAAGCTGGACAAAAACGCCATGCTCTGCGTCAACTGCGGCATGAAATTTCCTCTGGCCCGCCTCGGCCAGAAACACGGCGGCTGTAATCCTCACCA
>JAEXGX010000040.1 GCA_023450535.1 Pseudomonadota bacterium
GCCAAGGGGAGTTTGAGGGGGCGAGTAGCCCCCTCAAAGACTTTATCAGTAGCCTGAAGGGCCGCCCCGAGGGGCGGCCCTTTTATTTTTTTCTTCAGTCAGGCAGTCAACGGACTATTCCGCCGTCTTGTGCGCCTGATGCTCGGCCACCACCTTGTCGACCACGGGTTGCGGAGCCTCTTCATAATGGTCAAATTCCATGGTGAACACGCCCTGACCGCCGGTCATACTGCGCAGATCAGGGGCATAACGGAGCACTTCGCTCATGGGCACATGCGCCTTGATTTCCGTAATTCCGGCCTGAGAGTCGGAACCCAGCACCTTGCCCCGGCGGGAAGAAAGGTCACCGATCACATCGCCCATGTAGGCATCGGGAATGGACACCGTCACCAACGCCACCGGTTCCAGCAATACGACCTTGAGCTTTTCCAGAGCGGCCTTGAACGCCAGAGAACCAGCCACCTTGAACGCCATTTCCGAGGAGTCCACTGTATGGTAAGAGCCGTCGTACACGCGTGCCTTGAAGTCCACCACGGGATAGCCCGCAAGGTACCCGCGCGCCGCGCTTTCCTGAATGCCCTTGTCAATGGCCGGAATATACTGGCGCGGAATCACGCCGCCCACAATGCCGTCCTCATACACATAGCCCGAACCGCGCGGCATGCCTTCCAGTTCAATCCAGCAGTCGCCAAACTGGCCGCGTCCGCCGGATTGCTTCTTGTGCCGGCCCTGCACCTGTACCTTGCCCTTCACAGTTTCACGGTAGGGCACCTTGGGCGTCTTGAGCAGGATTTCCACCTTGTTGCGGCGCTTGGCCTTTTCCACGGAAATTTCAATATGCAACTGCCCCATGCCGGAAAGCAGCGTATCGCCGGTTTCCTCGTCGCGGGCCAGCTTAAGGGTGATATCTTCGTCCAGCAACTTGAGTACAGCTGCATACACCTTGTCTTCGTCACCTTTATTTTGCGGAGCCAGGGCAAAGGTAATGAGCTGCGCGGGCAGTTTGGGCAGGGGCAGGACAAAGGGGGCCTTTTCGTCGCACAGGGTGTCGCCGGTACGGGTGGTCTTCAGCTTTGCCACGCCCACAATGGAACCCGGGCCGAGCACATCCTTGCAGGCCGTCTGCGTCTTGCCGCAAATGGAGATCAGGCTGCCCATGCGCTCGGTTTCGCCGGAGCGCATGTTCTTGAGCGCCGTCTCGGTGGAAATCGTACCGGACAAGACCCGGATCATGTTCACCTGACCGGAGAATGCGTCGTTCAGGGTTTTAAACACGAGGCAGGCGGCAGGCGCATCAGGTGAAGATGCGCGTTCCGTGCCGTCTTCGCCGATCCATGCCGGGCGATCCAGCGGCGAGGGGAAAAGCTTGTCGATCGTGTTCAGCAGTCGGCGACCGCCCTTGTTATCCAGCGCGGAGCCCACCAGCACGGGCACGATCTCGCAGGTCAGCACACCTTTGCGCAGGCCGAGTTCAATCTCTTCGGGCGAAAGCGAGCCTTCGTCCAAATACTTGTTCATCAAATCTTCATCGGATTCCGCGATGTTTTCCACGGCGGTATCACGCAACAACCGGGCTTCGTCGGCCAGTTCAGCGGGAATAGGCGCATCGGTGGTCGCGCCGTTTTCTCCGAACATCAGCGCCTTGCCCGCGAAAACGTCCACCAGGCCGACGAATTTCTCGCCTTCAAGAATGGGCATGTAGAACACCACGGGTTTTATGCCCAACGCAGAGGTCAATCCGTTCAGCGCCATGTCGAAATCCGCGCGTTCGCGGTCCATCTTGGTCACGAAAACGATGCTCGGCAGTCCGGCGGCCTTTACCTGGCTCCACAGCTTGCGCGTCTGGGGGCGAACGCCGTCCACGGCGTCGATGGTCAGCACTGCCGCGTCCACGGCCTGAAGCAGATATTCCATGTCGCCGGAAAAGTTGCTGTCTCCGGGCACATCCACCGCATAATGGCGGTTCTTGTTCCAGTCAAAGGTGGCGAAGCCGGGCTGCACGGAGCCGCGGCGCTTGATTTCTTCAGGTTCATAGTCAAGAGAAGTGGTGCCTTCCTCGATCGCGCCAAGGCGATTGATCACGCCCGCCTGAAAGAGAAGCATTTCAGCCAGAGAAGTTTTGCCGCAGCCGCCTGTGCCCACGAGGGCGTAGGTGCGTTGAGTTTCCAGATTGGACATGATCCTCTCCTGATATGAGTTTTCACGCGGGGCAAACCCCGATCCCTGCCAACCAGTTTCCCCGATCCCACGCAAAGGGTATGGGGAAGGCTTTTTATTCTTTCTTACGTTTTAGGTATAGGGCTTATCCCCTGTCAAGGCAAAACCCATATCGCGGGCAAAAGGAGGAGCACCCCGGCCTTTTGTTTGCAATCTGCCGCCCCCGCAACTATACTCAGCGGAGCATCTCGGAATGAGTACCATTCTAAACCGGACGCCGCATGACGAAAATCTTTCTGCTCTGCTTCGCCCTGCTCGCCGTGGTATGGTGGGCAGGCCGCCGCTTTGGACGCTCCCTGCCCGGCCTGAGCACATACTTGGAAACAGAGGAAGCCCGGAGCGAGCAAGAAGCAGCAGAACTGCTGCGCTCCAACCTGCACATGCCGCCCGCCGAAGCTCTGGCTCCCCTGCTGGCTGTGGCTGGCGACCTGTTTCCAGCAGGAAGCTCTCCTGTCCTGCGCGTCATTCCTCCACAAAGGCCTCCACAAGGGCCGTCACAAGGAGATGCGGCAACGGAAGACGGCAGGCGGGCTATCCTCACATTACGCCGCACTGACGGCACTGACGAAGACGGCGACGAGGAGGAACGCGTCGTTGTAATCTGGCATGCCGGGCGCTGGACCCTGCGCGGCCCGGACAACAGGGAACGCGCGTTTTCCGATCTGGCCGCAGTCGCAAATGAATTGGAAAACATGCTGCGCCAATGCGCCGCCCGCCTGGCCGCACCCACAGCAGCGCCCTTGACTGCCTCCCTTGAACCCTCCGCCCCGGCGGAACAGTCCGCCTCACGAGAACTGGCAATGACATTATCCACGGAACTCTCCCCCATCGTCATCATCGGCGGCGGTCTTGCGGGCTGTGAATGCGCGCTGACCCTCGCCGCTTCCGGCGTGCCCTGCACCCTCTATGAGCAGAAACCGGAAGCAAAATCCCCGGCCCATGAATCGCCCCTGCTGGGGGAACTGGTCTGTTCCAATTCCTTCCGCTCCGACGACGCGGAAGCCTCCGGCGTGGGACTGCTCAAGCGCGAAATGCGCGACCTCGGCAGTGCGATCATGGACGCGGCGGATCATTGCGCCGTCCCGGCGGGCAAGGCTCTGGCCGTGGATCGCGACAAATTCGCCGCGCGCGTCACCCGTATGGTGGAAGAATCCCCGCAGATCACCCTGATCCGTAAAAAGATTCCCTCTCTGGACGCCCCGGAACTGGAAGGAAAAACCGTCGCAGTCGCTGCCGGACCGCTGGCCTCGGACGATCTGGCCGCCTCGCTCATGGGCGCCGCCGGAAGCGACCGTCTGTACTTCTATGATGCCATCGCGCCAATCATCAGCGCCGACTCCGTGGACATGTCCGTGGCCTTTTTCGGCTCGCGCTACGGCAACGACGGCCCGCCTCCACCCTACTCCGATGAAGTTGCAACAGCCTTGCCCCCTGTTTCAAAAGAATCCGGCAAAGAAGAATCTGCTGGAGAAATCCCTGCCGAAGCCCTGTCCCGCGGCGACTATCTCAACTGTCCCATGACCAAACCGGAATATGAAGCTTTTTACCGCGCATTGCTGGAGGCAGAAAAAGTGCCTGCGCACGAGTTCGAGAAGGAAATTCACTTCGAGGGCTGCATGCCTGTGGAAGCCCTGGCCGAACGCGGGGAAAAAACGCTGGCCTTCGGGCCGCTCAAACCCGTGGGCTTTACCGATCCGCGCACGGGCCGCCGCCCCTGGGCGCTGCTCCAGCTTCGTGCCGAGAACGCGGAAGGCACGGCTTACAATCTTGTGGGCTGTCAGACCAAAATGACCTATGGCGCGCAGGCTGAAGTGTTCCGCCTCATCCCCGGCCTGGAGAAGGCGGAATTTCTGCGCTTCGGCAGTATGCACCGCAATA
Organism: Pseudomonadota bacterium; assembly: GCA_023450535.1. Lineage (GTDB taxonomy): Bacteria > Desulfobacterota > Desulfovibrionia > Desulfovibrionales > Desulfovibrionaceae > Mailhella. Next base: position 4,096 of record JAEXGX010000040.1, read on the forward strand.
CTTACGTCAACGCTCCGGAATGCCTGAACGAGGACCTTTCTCTGAAGTCACGTCCCAATGTCTTTTTGGCCGGACAAATCACCGGCGTGGAAGGCTATGTGGAGTCCGCCGCCTGCGGCCTGTGGCTGGGGCTGACCCTGGCGGCCCGCGCACAGGGGCGCAAACTCCCAGATCTTCCGGCCACTACGGCGCTGGGCGCGCTGCTGCGCCACCTGCGCACGCCTGCCAAACGCTTCCAGCCTTCCAACGTCCATTTCGGCCTCTTCCCCGATCTGGCGGAAAAATCGAAGAAAAAGGCGCGTAAGGCGGTCATGGCCGAACGCGGGCGGGAAGACTTCAGGAAATGGCGAAAACACGCAGGGGTGTAGTAAAGAATGTGGCTTGTATTAAAGCCGCGCGAGGCTGTTGATAAAGTCCTTGAGGGGGCTACTCGCCCCCTCAAACTCCCCTCGGCAGGGCGTAGTACGCCCTGCACCCCCAATAGTTTCAGCCTGTTACAGTCGAGAGGGTCCGGGGGGAATGATTCCCCCCGGCGGGGTGCGGGGCAGAGCCCCGGTTTATCAACACTCTGACGCGGCTTGTATTAAACCCGTGCCCCTTTTATGCTGGGGTTCAGGCACCCATCCCAAATACGGCAGGAAGGAACCATGCGCATCCGGCCCGTTATCCTTTGCGGTGGCAGCGGCACCAGATTATGGCCCCTGTCGCGGACAAAATATCCTAAACAGTTCGTGGAACTGGACAAAGGCCATACCCTGTTCCGGGACACTCTGCGCCGCGCGGCGCAAGCCGCGCCAGAAGAACCCCCGATCATCGTCTGCAATAAGGATCATCGTTTCTATGCCAACTCCTCTCTTGCCGCAGAGGGCATGAACGGCCGCCTCATCCTTGAGCCGAAACCGCGTGGAACAGCATCGGCCATTGCGATGGCGGCTCTGGCCGCGCGTGATGCCCTGCGGGAAGAAGACGGGAACGACGTCCTGCTGCTGGTCATGCCTTCGGATCACGCCATCGACAAGCCCGAACATTTCATTGAGAAAGTCCGGCTTTCTGTTCCTCTGGCTGAAGCTGGCAAGCTCGTGACCTTCGGCGTCACGCCCACATCTCCGGCCACGGGCTTCGGATATATTCGTACCGGAACGCCCGAAGGGAACGCCTTCCGCGTAGAGCGTTTCATTGAAAAACCGGAAGAAAAAAACGCCCGCGCCATGCTGGAAGCGGGCGGTTACCTCTGGAACAGCGGCATGTTTCTGTTCCGGGCCGAAACCTATCTTGCGGAACTGGCCGTGCACGCTCCAGCAGTGCTCGCCGCCTGCGAACGCGCCTGGGCAGAAAAAATCCGCGATCTGGGATTTTTCATCCCCAGCCCCGCCTTTCTGGACGCGCCGGATATTTCCATAGACTATGCGGTGATGGAACACACGGATCGCGCTGTGGTCACGCCGCTTCAACTGGGCTGGAACGACCTCGGTTCATGGGAGTCGTTTTATGAGATCGCCCCAAAAGATGCCGCGGGCAATGTTGTCGCAGGTGATGTACTGACGCAGGATAGCTCCGGCTGCTACCTGCGGAGCGACAGCCGCCTGATCGCGGCCCTCGGCGTACACGACCTCACCGTGGTGGAAACCAGAGATGCCGTACTGGTGGCATCTCGTGAACGGACGCAGGACGTACGGCGTATTGTGCAAACGCTCCGCGACGCCGGACGCCCGGAAAGCGAGGACCATCTTCGAGTATTCCGGCCCTGGGGCAGTTACGAAACTCTGGTCAATGCCGATCGCTTTCAGGTAAAGCGCATTGTTGTGGACCCGCGCCATGAAACTTCGCTTCAGATGCATTATCACCGGGCCGAACACTGGGTGGTGGTCACCGGCACAGCGGAAATCGAAATCGACGGGAAAAAGCGCCTTTACACCGAAAACCAGTCGGCCTACATCCCCGTGGGGGCGAAACACCGCATCAAGAACCCCGGCAATATTCCTCTGGTGTTTATTGAAGTACAGTCCGGGACATACCTGGGCGAAGACGATATTGTAAGACTTGAAGACGATTACGGGAGGCAGGATGGAGCTCACAAGCTTTAAGGCCTATGACGTGCGCGGCAAGGTGCCTTCCGCGCTCAATGAGGCTCTGGCGCGGCAAATCGGCGTGGCTTACGTGCACGAAACCGGAGCGCACAACGTGGTCATCGGACACGACGCCCGGCTTTCCGGCCCGGCACTGTACGCAGCGCTGGCCGACGGCCTGCGCGCCGCCGGAGCGGATGTCACCGGCATCGGCCTGTGCGGAACGGAAGAAATCTACCATGCGTCCTCCGCCTATGACTTTGACGGCGGCATCATGGTCACGGGCAGTCACAACCCGGCCGATGAAAACGGCATGAAATTCGTGCGTAAAGGCGGGGTCCCCATCAGCAGCGATTCTGGTCTCTTCGCCATTCGCGATCGTATCGCCGCAGGGTTGGACATTCCCTCCACGCGCTCCGGCTCATTCAAAGAGGCCGACTTCCGCGAGGATTATGTCCGCCGGATGCTTTCCTTCATCAGCCCCACAACGCTCAAACCCTTCCGCATTGTGGCCGATGCGGGCAACGGCTGCGCCGGCATCGCGCTCAAGGCGCTGGCCCCGCATCTGCCCTGCGAACTGATCCTGCTGCACGGCGACCCGGACGGAACCTTCCCGCACGGCATCCCCAACCCCCTTCTGCCGGAAAAACGCGACTTCACCGCCAACGCAGTGCGTGAGAACAAGGCTGATTTCGGCCTGGCCTGGGACGGCGACTTTGACCGCTGCTTCTTCTACGACGAAAACGGCCGCTTCATTGAGGGCTATTACCTGGTGGGGATGATGGCGGAAGCTTTGCTGGCCCGTCACCCCGGCGCAAAAATAGTGCATGACCCCCGCCTGGTATGGAACACGCAGGAAATTGTGCTCGCAGCGGGCGGTGTTCCAGTGGAATGCAAGTCCGGCCATGCCTTCATCAAGGAACGCATGCGCGCGGAAAACGCTCTGTACGGCGGAGAAATGAGTGCGCATCACTACTTCCGCGATTTCTCCTTCTGCGATTCCGGCATGCTTCCCTGGCTGCTGGTGGCCGAATTGCTTTCCCAATCCGGCAAAACCCTGGCCGAATGCCTCGACGCCCGGCAGGAAAAATTCCCGTGCAGCGGAGAAATCAACTCCACCGTGGATGACGTAAAGGCCATTCTGGGCAGGGTGGAAGAGGAATACACGAAGCGAAACCCCGCCGTGAGCAACATTGACGGCCTGTCTATGGACTTCGGCCCGTGGCGCTTCAATCTGCGCGGCTCCAACACCGAGCCCGTACTGCGTCTCAACGTGGAAACGCGCGGTGACAAGGCTCTGCTGGAAGAAAAAACGAAAGAACTACTGAAGCTGATTCGGGCATAGAAGTATGCGGGGGGGGGGGGGGGGGGGGTTTTACACCGGGGCCCGCCGCCCCCCCCCC
>JAEXGX010000054.1 GCA_023450535.1 Pseudomonadota bacterium
GTGAGCATAAACGGAGACTCCCCCTTGGCGAAATCGACAAGGTCGTCCTTAGTCTTTTCCGTAACCAGAGCCCGCTCCCGGTCGATATATCCTTGATCGCAAAGATATTTCAACAGTTCAAAACCGCTACGCAAATACGTACTCAACGGGAGCCTGCCCGCATTGATCTCGGCAAAGCCCTGCTCCCCGGACTGATACAAGGCGGGTAGTCCCCGCGCCATGACGAGGGTTTTCAACGAAATGTCGTTGTTCGCCACAATGGGCGTAATGCCCGCATCGCTAAACGTCCTACAGGCTTCGATAAATTCCGTGATATTTTGGGGAATCGCGACCTGATACTTCTTCAGCAGGTTCAGATTGCAGTAAAGCCCGAATACGGAAATGCTGCTCGGCAAGGCAAAAATGGAGCCGTTCTTTTCCCGTATCTGGGATAGCACCTTTTCTGAATATTCATTAACTTCAGGCAGATCAGAAAGATTAACAAGATCCCCCCGCTGAGAGAGCGCCACACGCGTATCCCGATCGATCATGAAAACGTCGTCCCCGTTTCCCGTTTCCATCCGCTTCTTCAGGATGGGGAAAAACGCCCTTCCCTTGATGCTCTCATAGAGAACATTGACGGTCTTGTTTTGCTGCATGAATTCGGTGAGCAAATGCTCAATGGTCAGCACGTTTTCCTTTTCCCATTTGAAACCGAAAAACGTGAGCTGAATATCATTGTCGTTGTCGGAATATTCATAAATGACGGGGTGGTATTCCTGAGGGAACAGAACCATCCAAGAAAGAGCACAAAGAGTCCCCAGAAAAGAAAAAAGCAGGAAGAATTTTTTCATGCCCTATCCTGATTGAAGTGAGGACGAATAATCATGCTCGTCATCCGTCCCCGCCTTCTTTTGGGTTTCTTTCGTTCAGGAATGCTGTACCGTATGCTTCGTATGGACAGATCCCCGAAACATCCTGCTGTCATACCCCTCGTCTGCGGCAAATTCCCGTGTATTTAATCCCTTCATAGTGATGGTACAGTCAATTCAGGAGGGAAAATATGGGACAGATACTGTATACTCTCGCCCGCACGACTCCGTCAGCGCGTCGAATGATACAAAGTAGTCAAGAAATCCTGCTCGCTTTTTCCAAACAGCATAGTATACCCTCCAAGCTATTGAAAAGCAGAGAAAAAGGGATTTCATCCATGACGCCCCATGGGGCCGAAAGTCCTTCACTCCAGAAGTCTGACTCAGGTGGAAGAAACCGTTGTCGTAACTTTCAGAGTTTTAACACAAGTACCGCTGGATGACTGTTTATACTCTTTCCAAGAAACAATTCCTCACCTGCCCGGATCATCTTTGCATCGGTGTTTACAACGACATGGCCGTTCACAGCTACCGAAGAAAACAACTTCTCCGGAAAAAATCACATCATATCCTACCGGTTGCTTCCAAGTAGATATTGCCGAAGTACAAATCGAAGAAGACAGGTTTGTATCTTTTTACCGCCATAGACAGGACCTCAAAATTTGCCTATGCGCAGTTACACACTGAAGCTACAAGAGCTGCAACCTGCTCCTTTTGGGAATCTCTTGTAGCTACCGTGTCGTATAAAATACATACCATCCTGAATGATAGCAGCATTCAGTTTGCCAACCGGGACCAGGATATTCCGGCTTTCATGACGCCTTTTGACCGTGTATGCCCAAATATAGCATTGAGCACCGGCTGACCAAGGTAAAACGTCCTTGGATCAGCGGCCAAGCAGAACGTGTGAACCTGATCATCAAAGAACCACGGTCGTCCACTACCATTACGAGAGCCACAATGAACGGAAAAACATCTCCATGCTTTTCTCATGGCTTGTAACCTTGCGAACCGATTGAAAACGCTTAGAGGCAAAACTCCCCATGAATTTATTCGAGCCGTGTGGAGTACCGAGCCGGAAAGGTTTATTGTCGATCCACACCATCTTACACTGGGACTAAACACCTAGTCTTCAAAGTCATCCGGCAGTTCAAAGTTGAAATATACGTTCTGCACGTCGTCGTGGTCTTCCAGAGCATCGTTCAGCTTCATAATCTTGCGAGCGGTTTCCGCATCCACAGGCACGGTGAGTTTCGGCACCATATTGATTTCAGCGGATTCCATTTCCACACCCTGCTCTTCCAGGGCTTCGCGCACGGAGTTGAAATCTTCAAAGGACGTATAGATACCCCAGCTTTCGTCCTCGTCGCGTACATCGTCCGCACCGGCTTCCAGGGCAAGGTTCATCACTGCATCTTCATCAGGATACTTTTCCTTGGGGAGCATGATGACGCCCTTGCGGTCAAACTGGAACGCCACAGAACCGCTTTCGCCAAGGCTGCCGCCATGCTTGGTAAAAATATGGCGAACATCGGCCACGGTGCGATTCTTGTTGTCCGTGGCGGTTTCCACAATCACCGCCACCCCGCTGGCCGCATAGCCTTCATACATGATTTCCATGAGATCGCCGCCAGCATCCTGGCCCGTCCCCTTGCGAATGGCAGCCTCGATCTTGTCTTTGGGCAGATTCACAGCCTTGGCAGAAGCGATGGCGGAACGCAAACGGGCATTCCCCGCCGGGTCGCCACCGTTTTTCGCGGCGATGATGATTTCCTTGGCGGCCTTGGTGAATACCTTACCGCGCTTGGCGTCCTGAGCGCCCTTGCGCAGCTTGATGTTAGCCCATTTGCTGTGTCCAGACATAAGTTTAAGCCTCCACACGCTTTGCGGCCCCTTCCGGGCCGCCCTTGTATCCCATGCCGACCTCAAAAATTTCTTTGCTTTCGGCGCGAGAGCTGTTGGGTTTAAATGTTTTAACCACAGAAAAGCGCTTTTTCAGAGCTTGCGCCAATTCCTGAAAATCCGGTCCCATAAATATCTTGGCAATAAAGCATCCACCCGGCTTCAACCACCGGTCAGCCACTTCCACTGCCTCAAGACAAAGTTCAAGAGAACGCGCCTGATCCGTGAATCTGGTTCCCGTGGTGCGGGGAGCCATGTCGCTCATGACCAGATCAAAAGGCCCCTCTCCATTCAGCAGGCGTTCGAAATCTTCCGTGCGCTCAAACACGTTTTCCTGCAAAAAAGTCACATTGGCGGGAAACACGGTCTCCGTCGTCTGCAGATCACAGCCAAGCACATGCCCGGATCCCCCTACCCGTTCTGCAGCATATAGGCTCCAAGAACCGGGC
>JAEXGX010000248.1 GCA_023450535.1 Pseudomonadota bacterium
CCGCACACCAGAGCAGGCTTTCCGGCAGGGGCTCCGGCAGGCAGAGAGGCAAGCACTGGCCAGGGCCAGAACCCAAGAGCCACGTCTTCCGGGTCAGGCATCGTACGGGGGAAAAGCCGATGCTGGACGCGTTCGATGCGCGTGGGTCGGGTCAGGCTGATCAGTGTTTCATCGCGCCCGGGGCGCCCTCCCCATATCCGGCTGGAAAACAGAAAGACCCGTTTCTCGGCGCAAACACCGTAGCCCCGGCTGAATGTAAGCCGCGCCAGCACCGATCGCCCGGCCCAGAACTGCCATGCGCGCTCATCAAGAAGATTATCTGTCCGGAACACAACACGTGACGCGTCACACTGAAAGCAAGTTCCGTGCAGGACGAGCGGCTGCGAAAAAGAATCGGACAGCGAGCTTTCCAGCTCTCTGGCGAAAGCAGAAACAGGAAAAACTGGCGGCAGAGGCGCGTCAAATCCGGCATCTGCCTCCCCGCCTGCAGCAGGGGTCACCGGTGCGGGAGAAAGAAGAATATCCGCGTCCCGATCACAGGCCTGCAACAAGATCTCGTCAATTAAGGCACGGTCGGAAGAAAACGGAGTCAAGGGAGGCTGTTCCTCCGCTATGGGCACCGCGCGAAACAGCGAACAGACATTGCTCCAACTCAAAAAGCCGGGCAGAAAGCCGAACCCGGAGGGCTCCTCTGTATTTTCGTTATGCAAACGGCGGGACAGAACGCCAAAGGCCACAATACCAGCAACGAGCAACGCGGCCCAAAGCCAGACCGTGCTGCTCCCGGTTGCGCCCCGCTCCGCCGCACACCCCCCCAGCAAGGGCAGACACGCTCCGCTCGCAACCTGACAAAAGCGGCGAAAAAGGACAAAAAAGCTCTCCGCTGCACACCAAAAGGCAAAGCGGGGAAAGGCCATACATCCGTATGTGCCGCGCCCTGCCTTACTACGCCATTGTGCTCCGCTTGCGGAGCCCGGCATATCCGCCGCGACGTTCCAACGCCGCGGCCTACTTCGATGAGGTGTGTCTGATGGAGAACTGTCCATATCCTGTCCTGAGAAATATGGAAAAGAGCATAACAAGGCGATGAAGCCTTGGCAAGGCAAAGCCTGCCGCCCATAAACGCCGTTTACAAAAAGGGGCAGGCTCACGCCGTCCTGAGCAATTCAGCCAGCACTGCGGAAAATTCCTGCCGACCGTCAACACGCATCTCTCCGCCGCTTAACAGATTATCCAGCAAAGAAGCACTGCGCCGGGTGGAAATAAGCAAGCCCTGACGGACTCTTTCCGCCAGATGTTCCAACCCGATACGCATGAATTCTCCATGTTCATACAGGCAATCGTACCAGGCATTGGCACAGGTGAGCTTGATGTCCGAAGCCAATTGCCCGATATTAGCCGAACAACTGTAAAAACACAGCGCCTGCATGGCATCGGCGCTCAACTCGACCGGCCTGTCCACACTCCGTGATTCCTGCCAGAGAAAACGGAGAATGAGGATCACCCGTTCTTCAAAACTTCGTTCCTCCAGAGGGGGAAGCACGATATGCATGGGAATACGCCGCAAAAACGTGGCCAGCATGCTTTCCGCCGGATTCTCGGTTGTGGCTCCGATGATCAGTACTCTGGCCGCGCGGGGCGATTTGGCTTCGCCCAGTCGCGAAAAGACCCCCTGATCCATGAGCAAAAAGAGCTTCTCCTGCCCTTCCGGGCTCAGGCGATGAATTTCATCAAGAAAAAGAATGCCTTCGTGGGCGCGTTCCACCAGTCCGGGCTGATCGCGTTCCGCCCCTGTATACGCGCCCCGAACGTACCCGAAAAGCTGGGAGAGCAGGAGTTGCGGATTGTCAGCATAATTGGCGCAGTTGAGCGTGACAAAGGCCGCATGCCTCGGCCTTACTCCACTTTTCAGAGCAAAATCGTACATACAGCGGGCAAACTGACTCTTGCCCGTGCCGGTGGCTCCGGTAATCAGGGTATGCAGGCCCGCCGGAGGATACAGCATGGCGGCCTTGGCCTGCTTGATAAGCGGGGCCAAGCTGTGCTTTGTCCCTATGAGCATATCAAATGCCGACGGGACATGCAGCCGAAACCGGGGGACACTGTGTTGTTCTGCCGGTTTTATCCCCTCTGTCTTAAGTGTCTCGTTGGAATCCCCACTGACAGTCATGGAAAAGCTATCGGAAACATCCAGCGGCCGCGCATCCGGCCTGAGAAACAAAAGGAAACTCCGCAACGTAAAACTTGTGGAAGGGATCGCCCTGCCAAGCAGTGTTTCCAGGTGCGCAAGAGAAAGATAATGGGCGGGGCGACCGCTGACCTTGATGAGAATTCCAGCCCGATGCAACAGATTCAGTTCGGTGCTCGCGTTATTGGGAGCAACTGCGGCGCTTTTCGCCAAAGCCTGTACGGAAAGGGCTGCCATTGCGCCGATTCCCTTATCCGGCGCAAAGGAGAGCGTCGCCTCCGTAACAGCTTTCAAGATTTTTATTGCACGCCTGCGCTCTTTCATACCGCCTCTTTCAGACTGATGACGTTATCAGCAGCCTCCCTTTTCAAGAATATTCTTGTTTCAGGCAGGCTATAGTCTCCTTATCCTGGCGTCAAGCAGCAGCCAGCGTTCCGCGAGCGCGCTGGTGACGGTCATTATAAAAAAAGAGTCATGAATGCGGCTTTGGCATGCCGCTTGCTATACACGCAACATCAGGGCCAGATGCCCGGCACAAAGGAAGGCAATATGCATATCGGACATGAAATGCTCTATCTCTCCAGAGCGGATATCGAAGCAATCAATCTGCCCATGGCCGAAATCATGGATACTCTTGAACGTGCCTATATTGAAAAAGCTGAAGGCAGGTTGGACATGCCGCCCAAACTTGGCATATCCCCCGCGCCGGAAGCGTTCGCCCACGCCATGCCGTGCTGGCTTCCGGCCATGAATGCCGCAGGGATGAAATGGGTAGGAGGAACCCCGGCCAACAAGGCCAAAGGATTGCCGTTTCTAGGCGGGTTGTGCGTGTTAAACGACCCTGAAAGCTGTATGCCCGTCTGCATCATGGATTGCGGCTGGATCACTGCCAAGCGGACCGGCGCAAAATCGGGTATCTGCGCCCGCCATTTCGCCCGCAGGGACAGTCGGGTTCTGGGCATTCTGGGCTGTGGCGCGCAGGGATATTCCAACCTGGAGGCCATGAGCCTCGCCTTGCCTGCCCTGGAACAGGTTCTGGTATACAATACCTCGCCGGAACCGGCGGAACGCCTCGCCGCCAGCCAGAGTGAGAAACTGGGCATTCCCGTGCGGGCAATGCACAGCCCTCGTGAAGTTGTGGAAGAAAGCGACGTGCTTGTTTCCGCCGGATGGATATCCCCCTCCGCTCGCCGGACCATTGAAGCGGGATGGATCAAAGCGGGAGCGACACTTGTCCCCGTGGATTTGGACTGCATGTATACAGCCGAAGCCATGACTCTGTGCGACAAATACTTCACCGACGACCTGTCCGTTTACGATCACTTCCGCAAACTGGGTTTCTTCTCTACCGTGCCAGAGCGCCCGGGCGAATTCTGCCAAGCCCTTGCCGGACACATCCCGGGAAGGGAGAACGATATTGAGCGCATCATCACCCTCAGCAATGGCCTGGCTCTGGACGATGTAAGCACAGCCCGGCGCATTTTCGAGCTGGCGCTCGACACGGGCAAAGGCATGATGCTTCCCGTATAGCAGCATTTCATTGTTTCATACTATTTGCCAAGGAGGAACTATGTATTCCTGGCGTGCCTATCTCGGCCTTATCAATCCCGGTTCCGGCCCCAACATGGAACAGGATTTTCACCGCTTTCTTCCCTGCGGCGTGGCCCTTTCCACGACCAGGGTTCCCTTCACCTACCCTTCTCCAGAAGGGTTGCGAAACATGGTGGCCCACCTTGAAGAAGCCTGTGAAATCTTCAAGCGCTACAAACACGACGTCGTCATGTTCGGCTGCACATCGGGCAGCCTGATCGGCGGCTTCGATTATGACAAGCAGCTCATTAACATTATAGAAAGCATCACCGGAGACCAGGGACTGACGACATCCACAGCGGTGCTCGAAGCGTTGCGCGAACTTGGCATTTCCCGTCCGGCAGTCATCACGCCCTACCCGGACGATACCAATGAAATAGAACGCGCCTTTCTGGAACACCACGGCTTTCAGGTGGTCAATATTTCCGGCATGGGCAACGACTACGTCAACCAGTCCATCACCGACATTGAGCCCAGCTACGTGTATCAACAAGTGAAGAAGCTGGACAAAAGCGGCGCGGACGGTCTTTTTATCAGTTGTGCAGGGCTTAATGTGCTGGATATCATCGATCTGCTGGAAACAGATCTGAACATGCCCGTTGTGACCAGTAACCAAGCGTCACTGTGGGCCTGTCTGCGACATTCGGGGGTGGGAACCCGCATTCCCCAACTCGGAGAACTTTTCCGGAAGTGATTATGGGCAAGCCCGTCACCCGCTGGACAGATACTGAGGGGGCAAAACCATTCGGTTTTGCCCCTAAAAAATATCCCGCCAACTTCCATACTTCCCTGCAATATTACCACATCAGGCATACACCTGTTCTTATACTGCCGTCCTCTATGCAATTAGAATACAATATTCCTTATAACCAATTATTTGACATTACTCTGTTATAGAAAAGTGGTGATATCTCCGTACCGGACATAGTACTTTGCCCCGGTTTCAGCGGCAACATTCGTTGCCGCAAAGGCAGCTCGTGCTCCACACGGACGAAAGGCAACATGTATCCACGGCTGACGTCATGCACCTCGTGAAGCATGGCTTCACTCGGCTCCGCTCCGCGAACCCTTTCTTCCGTTCCTCACCCCCCAAGATGCCGCATTACCATGCGGCGGGGGGAGGTCGTCACTCAAAGCTCGCTAACGCTCGCGCCTCCGGCGGTCAAGGTGCCTTTTCAACACCATTTTACAACAGAGCGTTTGACATACATACATC
>JAEXGX010000262.1 GCA_023450535.1 Pseudomonadota bacterium
GGCTTACCCTCGCGCACCCGGCGGGCCAATGCAAGCAGGGGATCGGTCAGCTGGCGGCTTAACATCGCGCCGGAAGCCAGCGACAACACAATGCAGAACAGAAAAAAGACGACAAATACCCGCCCCAAAATGGCTTCCACTTGAGAAAAATCTTCAATCTTGCCTTCAATGACATAGAGTTCTCCATCATCCGTGGCAAAGGAAAGAGCGTAATGGTCGCTGGCGATACGGGTCAGCTGGTATTTTTCCGGCGTATACGGCCGGTAAGGGAGTGGAACATTTGCGTCCTTGTACAAACGTACGTCCATGGCAGCGGCAAGTTTGCCGCCGAAATGCGCGTCATGTTCCGCGCGCTCACCTTCACCGGCGTGCGCCGCATCCTGATCGGATGTAATGAGCATGCGCAGTACTGGTTCCATATGCCACTGCACCAGACGCGAACTGATGGTATCGTACACGGCGTATAACACGCCCCCAAAAATTCCCCCACAGATCAGCGTCAAGAGAAAAAAGGCGACAAATACCCTGCGCCGCATGGAGCATCTGCATCCCTCCGCTTCGTCCCTCAGCGCCTTTAGCACGCCTTTTCCTTCAATTGCATTATGTGAAGTTCCGCTTCTCACCGCTTCGACAAGCATGTGCTCCTGACGTTCACCCTCTCGTTGCAGCGAACGTTCATCCCTGGACATCCTGTTCTTCCTTTCGGGTCAGAGCGTAACCCACATGGGGCACTGTACGGAGTAACGGCGTACCAAACGGCTTGTCCAGCTCCCGGCGCAGGGAATGGATATGGATGCGCAACGCATTGCTTTCCGGCGCATCTTCCCCCCACAACTCCCGTTCCAATTCCCCACGGCTGACCACGGCAGGAGCCGCACGCAACAATGCATGCAGAATGGTGAACTCCGTTGGACTCAATTTTAGAACCCGACCGTCGCGGGCCACGCTATGCGTGGCCGGATTCAGTTCAACGCCTTCCCAGTGCAACACGCCGTCCGGCATCAACCCTGCGCCGCTTCCGGTTCGCCGCACCAGTGCACGCAGCCGGGCATCCAGCTCACGCAAAGAAAAAGGCTTGACCATATAATCATCCGCACCACCGTCCAAACCGGAAATTTTGTCCTGCTCAGTATCCCGCGCTGTAAGCATCAGCACAGGAACAGAGCTTCCGTACTCTTCCCTCAGCTTGCGGCATACGGTCACACCGTCCATTCCGGGCAGCATGACATCCAGCACCACCACATCAAAAGCTCCGCTCAGAGCCAGACGCAGACCATGTTTACCGTCATACGCACAATCCAGCTCATAGCCCTTCCCTTCAAGAAAGGTAAACAGATTGGCCATAATATCTTGATTGTCTTCCACTATCAGCGCTCGGATGGCATGTTTTCCCATATATCTCACCTCGTCGGCGCGGCAACCTTTTACCCTGCCGGACTTTTAATGCTTCACGGGAGATGTTTCTTAAATCCGGCATGCCGCGTACTTTCCTGCCCCAGACGGGATTAAGGAAATGTTAATGCCTCGCCTCTTCCCGGCGAGGAAGTTATCAAGCTCCCTTCAGTCTCCTTCCTTAAAAAATGTATCTTTGAAAGCATGCATCCCAAAACTGAAAAAACTTGTTTTTTCGGGGCGCTGCCCCGTACTCCGCCGGGGGGAATGATTCCCCCCGATCCTCCTCAATATATTGGAATTATCCCCAGTAGTATGAACGACCCCTAGAGCAGTTTAACTTTAAGATTATACCTGGGCAGGACACAATGTTCTGCCCCGTCAGTTTCACGCCTCTGCGGAGATTACGGTGCAGATGAATTGCGCTGCTCCACCGGCGAGCGACCGAAAAAAATGGGACGTGAACGCAGCCGCGTCCAGGTCCCATTTTGTGGCCGTAAAAAATAACCGCTGTCAAATCTTGACATGCAGATGCGATTTCGCGGACTTGCTGACCATGACCTTGGCAGGGCGCAACAGGCGTTCCTTCAATTTATAGCCTTTTTGCATCACGCTCAAAACGTGTCCTTCCTCCATGTCCGCGCTTTCTTCCTGCCCCATGGCCTCGTGAAGTTCGGGATCAAAAGGTTCACCTTGTCGACCGATCACTTCAAGCCCGTGGTTCTTCAATGCGTCCAGCAACAGCTTGCGCGTCATTTCCACGCCCATGAGCATGTCTTTACAGGCTTCCACCTTACTGCCGTACTGGAGCGCAAGATCAAAATTATCCAGAGTGGGCAATAGATCTGCCAGTACGCTTTCCGCCGCATAGCGCACCTGTTCGTCGCGCTCACGCTGCATGCGTTTCTTGAAATTGTCCATCTCGGCAAGGGCTCGCAGCCGGGTTTCTTCAGCTTCCTTACCCACGTCACAGGCCGGACAGAGCTGTTCCCGGCACAACCGTTCCAGCTCATCTCCCTCAGGAGTGCTATCCCCTACAGGCAAGTCATGTTCTCCATCCATATGTTCAGGTCCGGCATCCCGCATGTCGGGCTTTTGTTCTTCTTCAAAATGGTGATGTTTGCTCATGGTCAAAAATCCTCCGGTCTTTTCTCAAAGTAGACATGAACGGGCAACTGTCAAGCCCAAAAGGCTCAAGCCCGCTCATGCGTCAATAGATACAGTTCCGTCGCCATACGATCCATGACCAGCGCGGGGTTGACCTGGGCCTGAAGAGCCTCCTGGCACTGGGCGAACAGTTCATCCGCCGCAGGAACAAGCCGGTCCGGCAAACGGCCGAGTATTCTGCCCAACCCGGAGTTTTCCCGTCCCGCAAGCCGTTCCGCCAGAGCTTTCTGTCCAGCAAGGACAATACACTGGGCCAAAGCCGCATCCAATGCTCCCTTGACGGATGTACGCTCGAACCAGCCCCGGCCGGAATCAACAAATTCCGCAAGAGAAACAGCCCAGTCCCGAACGGGATCAGGCAAAGGACGAGAAGGATCAGGCCACGGCAGAGTCAGAACCCATCCGCGCGATACCAGTGTCGGAAGCAAGCGCTCGCGCTGTGGCATGGTAAACAAAAAACAACTGTCCGGGCTGGGTTCTTCCAGAGATTTTAACAGAGAGTTAGCAGCCTCAATACCGAGGGACTGCGCTTCCAGCACGACAACCACCCGCTTGCGCCCAAAACGGGGAGCTTCCCCCAGCAAGGGACGCAGTTCACGCACCTGATCTATCTTGATATTGCCGCCACGTCCGTCCAGAACCACAAGGTCGGCAAAAAGCCCTGCGCCGATGCGCAGACAGGACGGACATGCCAGACAGGGGCCGATTTCCGTTCCTCCGTCTTTCACCTTCCCGTCTTTCGGCCTGCATTGGCCAACATTTTCGCAATTGAGCAATGCGGCCCACCACAGGGCAAGCCCCACGCGTTCGCCCAGCTCGCCGCCTTCCACATGCAGCAATTGCGGGGGACGTTCCGCAAGCGTCGCCAGACGCGCGCGCATCCGCTGCAAATTCGGCACAAGGGCAGAAGAAAAGGCCGTTACAGCCTCTTCCCGGCTGGGCAAAACATCATCCGCCACGACAGCGGCATTCGCCCGGGAAGGAGCCTTGGCGGCCTTTTTCGCTTCAGCCATGGGGCGTACGATTAACGCCGGATCGTCTGGTTGCGATCCGGGCCTACGGAAATGAATCCCGCTCTGACGCCCATGAGTTCCTCAACCCGTTCAATATAGCGGCGGGTATTCTCCGGCAACTCGTCCCAACTTGAGCAGGAAGATATATCTTCCTGCCAGCCGGGCAGTTTTTCATAGACGGGAGTCACCCGGGCCAGAGCATTGGGCGTCTGCGGAGGATAGAGA
>JAEXGX010000347.1 GCA_023450535.1 Pseudomonadota bacterium
CCCTTGCGGAGCACCGGGAATATCATGGATAATAAACGTCTTTTACTCGCCACCGCCATTTGTTTTGCCGTGCTGGTGGGTTGGCAATATCTCGCCGAATTCATGGGTTGGCTTCCCAAGAAAGAACCAGCGCCCCTACCCGTGGCAGAAATGGCTGTTCCGGAGCAAAACGCACCGCAAAGCGCCGTTATGGAAGCCCCCCTGCCCACCTTCGCTCCTGCCGAAGGCCGTGTGGTCACGGTGGATACGCCTCTGTATCGTGCAGAATTCCATAGCGGCGGCGGCATTCTTAAATCTTTCGTGTTGAAAAAGTACCGTACCTCCGTAGATCTGGATTCCCCCGATTTTGAAATGATCAGCCCTGCTGCTTCCGCTGTGTCCCCCATGGGACTGCTGATCAATGGCCAGCCTTCCTGGAACAAAGGACAATGGTCCTTCTCCGGCAGTGACCTCTCCCTTGAAAAGGGCAAAAGCGGCACATTGGTGTTTGAAGGACTGCTCGACGGCGTTCGCATCCGGCGCGAGATCTCGTTTAACGCCGAAAATTATTTAATGGACGAAAAACTCAGCCTTGCAGCGGACAACAATTCCGCCCGTGTGAGCTGGACTCTGGCCACCGGCAACCTGAGCGGCGGCAACAACTACGACCTCATGGCCATGGCCTGGGACATGGGGGGATCTTTCTCCCGTGAGACGGACGCTTCCGATCTGGAAAAAGAAGGCGTCATGAAAACCGGCGACATCTATTGGGCCGGGACCATGAGCAACTATTTCCTAGCCGCCGTGGCTCCGGACAAGACCGAAAACGCTATTTTCAAAGGACGCGTTCTGCCCGGCGGCGTGTGGCGTGCAGCAGTGGAAATGCCCGCCGTCAACCTGACCGGCGGCCAGACCGTAACCATGAATGCGGATTGGTGGCTCGGCCCCAAGGATAGAGAGCTGCTCCAAGCCGCACCCAACGATCTTTCCAAATCCATTGACATGGGTATTTTTACCATCATCGCCGTCCCCCTGCTCAAGCTGCTTACCTGGCTGCACAGTCTGGTGGGCAATTGGGGCGTGGCCATCATCCTGCTGACGATCATCATCAAGATTGTATTCTGGCCGCTGACTCGCAAGAGTTACACTTCCATGGAAAAGATGAAAAAGATCCAGCCCATGATGAAGCAGCTTCAAGAAAAGCACGGCAAGGACAAGGAAGCTCTGAGCCGTGAAATGATGCAGCTGTATAAAACCTATGGCGTCAACCCCATGGGCGGCTGTTTGCCCATTCTGATCCAACTTCCTGTGTTCGTGGCTCTGTACCAGGCACTGTTGAATTCCATCGCCTTGCGCCACGCTTCTTTTATCACCTACCTGCCCGGTACCGATATGCTGTGGCTGGCCGACCTGTCCGCGCGTGACCCCTATTATATTACGCCTTTGGTCATGGGCGGCACCATGCTGCTCCAGCAGTGGCTTTCCCCTGCCATGGGCGACCCCACCCAGCGCAAAATGATGATGCTGATGCCGGTCGTCTTTACGGTCATGTTCCTCAATTTCCCCGCCGGGCTTGTGATCTACTGGCTTAGCAACAACATTCTGTCCATTGCTCAGCAGTGGTGGACCCTGCGTAAGGCGTAACCCACAGGCTGACATACAAAGAGGAACGCTCCATGAACGATTTCAAGGAGTTTCAGGAAAAAACGCTGGATGCGGCCATAGCCGAGGCCTGCGCCTACTATGACGCTCCGCGTGAAAAACTGGAAATCGAGATCATCGAAGACGCCAAGAGCGGTATTTTCGGCATTGTTGGCGCGCGCAAGGCCCGCATCCAGGCTCGGCGCGCCCAGTTGCCCGACCTTGGCCGCGCCGCCCGTGACCGAAAAGAAAAGAGTGCGCCCATTTCTGTTGAGTCGGCTCAACCTGAACTTTCAGCTGCCACAGATGATGTGCCAGTTGAAAACAAGTCTGCGCGGCAAGAAAAAGAACAGTCGCAAAAGGGCCAGGAAGATCGCCAGAAAAAGCGCGGCCGCAGAGATAGCGGAAGAAATGAGCGGGGAGAAGGCGGCAATGCTGACCAATCCGCTTACGCACCCGCCAGTAAGGAAAATACCGATGATGACGCGCGCGAAAGCGACACTGCAGCAGGCATTGAAGCGGAACCCCCGCGTGGGCGCGGCAACCGCAGGATGCGCGGCGGCGAGTCAGATACCGCTCAAGAACCAGTAGAAAGCGAAAACGGGGGGGAACAGGACAATACCGATCTTCCTCCGCGTGTGGCACTGACCGAACTCGATCAGGAAAAGCTTGTCCGGGTCGCCACGGATACCATCCGCGCGCTGGTGGAATCCATTGCCGACGATGCTGCCATTGAAGTGAGTGTGGGAGCGGATCGCCTGCAAGTCCGGGTGGACTGCGCAGATACCGGCCTGCTTATCGGGCGCGACGGCCAGAATCTTGCAGCAGTGCAGTATCTGGCCACACGCATGATCGCCCGCGCTATGGATGCGCAAATCCGCCTGCAACTTGATGCAGGGGATTACCATTCCCGTCAGGATTCCCGCCTGCAAGAATTGGCTCTTTCTCTTGCAGAAAAGGTTAAACAGACCGGACGGTCTCAGTCCACCCGTCCGCTCAGCGCCTACCAACGCCGCCTGATCCACCTCTGCCTTCAAGATGACCCCGAGGTGCAGACCCGCAGTTCCGGCGAAGGCGCCATGAAGCGCGTAGTCATTCTGCGCCGCAAGGACAGAGAACTCCCGGAAGATTAATTCTTCTCACGCCTCATAACATGCAAAAGAGCTTGCCGCTAACGCGGCAAGCTCTTTTGCATGTTGATAACCCGGGGCTCATCTCTGCTCTCATTATCCGTACGAAGCTTCGCTTCTACGGCTAAAGGTGCCCCGCACCCCGCCGGGACCGAGCCGGTCTGGCAGGGAGATACTCCCCCCCGGCCCCCATACTTATGACATAGCGTCATAATTGGGGGTGCAGGGCGTACTACGCCCGCTTTGCTCTCTGTTTCCCTAAGCCGCTTTGCGGCTAAGGGAAATGCCGGGCAAGCCCGTCACCCTTCGGGCAGGTGTCGAGGGGAGTTCGAGGGGGCGAGTAGCCCCCTCAAGGACTTTTTCAACAGCCTCCACCGGGGCAGCTCCCCTCCGATTTCTACATGTCCAGTAAATGGCACGCCGCCATGTGGCCCGGCGCGATCTCGCGCAACACGGGCGCGATTTCCCGGCACAACGGCATGGCTTTTTCGCAACGCGGATGGAAATGGCATCCCGCCGGAGGGTTGAGCGGCGAGGGGATTTCACCGGACACTGGCCGGAAGCTCTGATGCCGGTTATCCAGCCGGGGAACCTCGCGCAACAGGGCAAGCGTATAGGGGTGTGCCGGGTGCGCGAACAATTCTTCCGTATCCGCGCTCTCCACCACGCGCCCCAGATACATCACCACCACGCGATCCGAAATATGCTCCACCACGGAAATGTCATGGCTGATAAACACATAGGTCAGATTCAGCTCTTCCCGTAATTTGATGAAGAGATTGATAATCTGGGCCTGAATAGACACATCCAGCGCGGCCACGGATTCGTCGCACACAATACACTCGGGCTGCACGGCCAACGCACGGGCAATGCCGATGCGTTGCCGCTGGCCACCGGAGAACTGGTGCGGATAACGCATACCGTATTCGGGAGCAAGCCCCACCTTGAGCATGACGTTTTCGAGAAAGGCGTCCATTTTTTCTGCCGGAACCACGCGATGTACCCGAGGCGCCTCCCCGATAATATCCCGTACCCGATAGCGGGGATTGAGCGAAGCAAAGGGATCCTGAAAAATCATCTGGATTTTCAGATCAACATCACGCCGCTGTTCAGGCGAAAATGTATTCACATTCGTGCCACGATACAAAATTTCCCCTTCGGAGGGAGGCAGGATACCCACCAGCATGCGGCCCAGCGTGGATTTGCCGCAGCCTGACTCTCCGACCAGACCCAACACTTCGCCTTCCTGCACGGCCAAGGAAACGTCGTCCACGGCATGCACAACCTGTTCCTTCTGGCGGGAACCCAGGATACGGGCTATTTTCGCGGCAAGATCCAGGGGCTTGGAAAAGCGTCGGGAAATATGGCGCAACTCAAGAAGGGGCGCGCCCGATACAAAAGATGAAGCAGGCCTGCTCATGCCTTGGCTCCTTCGGCGGCGCTCGATACGGAAACAAGAGGAACGGCCGCAGAAACGGCTTTCGGGGCTTCTCCGGGAAAATGACAACGAAGCATGCGCCCAAAGTCCTCGCGCATTTCCGGCTGCACATGGCAGGCGTCCGAGGCTCGGCCGCAACGCTCCCGAAACGCGCAGCCTTCCGGCAGGTGCAGCAGAGAAGGCGTCATGCCCGGAATCTGCTGCAGAGGCGTTCCGCGCCGGTTACGGCTTGGAATACTGCCGATAAGTCCCTGGGTATAGGGGTGCCGGGGATTATCCAGCACCACGTCCACCTTGCCCTGCTCCACGATGCGTCCGGCGTACATGACGCTGATCTCGTCGGCCAATCCGGCGATAACAGCCAGATCGTGCGAAATCCAGATCATCCCCGTGCCCGTCTCGCGGCAGAGCTTTTGCGCCTCATGCAATATCTGGGCCTGAATGGTCACATCCAGCGCCGTGGTCGGCTCATCCGCGATAATCAGATCTGGCCGGTTCAACAGTGCAATGGCAATGGCCACACGCTGTCTCATGCCGCCCGAAAACTCATGCGGATAACATTTCATACGCGCTTCCGGCGAGGGAATGCCCACCTGACCCAAGGCGTCCCGACAACGGTTCAACGCCTCGCTCCGGGAAACCGAAGGGTCATGGCTGGTAATGGCCTCCAGCATCTGCGTGTCGATCCGCAGCACCGGGTTCAAGGTCATCAGCGGGTCCTGAAAAATCATGGCGATGCGGGAGCCACGCAACTCGCGCAAACGGCGGGCAGAGGCCCCTACCAGTTCTTCGCCGAGAAAACGGATACTCCCGCCCGCGATCCGGCCCGGCAGATCCACCAGGCCGAGAATGGAGAAACCGGTCACGGATTTGCCGGATCCAGATTCTCCCACCAGGCCCATGACTTTGCCTTTGGACACGGAAAAGCTCACGCCGTCCACGGCTCTGGCCACTCCCGCCCGGGTAAGGAAATGGGTTTTCAGCTCGCGGACGCTCAGCAGGACATCGTCCGCCCCGCCGCCTTCCGTCACATGAGTTGCGGATACGGTCATTGCTGGAGCCTCGGGTTCAGAATGTCACGCAGGTGGTCGCCTACAAGATTAATGCCCACAATGAGCAAAAGCAGGGCCATACCGGGGTAGAAGCTGATCCAGTACACGCCGCTCAACAGATAGTCGAAACCGTTGGCAATGAGCAGCCCGAGCGAAGGCTCCGTGACGGGCAGTCCCAAGCCCAGAAAGGAAAGCGTGGCTTCCAGCGACACAGCGTAGGCCACGCGCATGGTTACCACCACAATGAGCGGAGGCAGGCAGTTGGGCAAGAGGTGCCGGAAAATAATGCGCGCGGGGCTGAGAGCCAGACAGCGAGCGGCCTCCACGTATTCCTTGCGCCGTTCCACCAGAGCCGAACCACGCACGGTACGCGCATAATAGGCCCACTGCGTCACTACCAAAGCAATGATGATTTTGTCCACTCCTTGCCCGAGGATGGCCAGCAGGATCAGGGCTATGAGAATGGCCGGAAAGCTCAACTGGATATCCACCACGCGCATAATCAGGGTGTCTGCCCAGCCCCCCTTGTACGCGGCGAACAATCCTGCCGCCGCGCCAATGAGCAGGGCGATGAACGCGCTGCTCATGCCCACCAGGAGGCTGGTGCGCAACCCATACAGAATGCCGCTGAGCAAATCGCGGCCCTGGTCATCCGTGCCGAACCAGTAGATAAAGGTTCCGTCCATGTTCTGACTGCCGGGCGCGAGCTTACCGTCCATAAAGTCAAGCTGCTGGAGATCATAGGGGTTCTGCGGCGCGATGAGCGGCGCGAACAGCGCCAGCAATATCAGCATAACCACCAGAGCGAGACCGAACACGGCCAGTCTGCCGGCCATGAAATTGCGGACGAATCTCCAGAACGGCGTGACCACCGCTTCCGGGGCGCGCGCAGGGGGAGTGGCCGCCGCGCCTTCCGCCCTGCCGGAGTTTTTTTGCGTTGCGCTCATTGATTCATGTCCTCCAGACGCACGCGGGGGTCGGCGGCGGAATAGAGAAAATCGACGAGAAGGTTGATGACGATGAACATGGTCACAGTCACCAGCAGATAGGCGACAATGACCGGACGATCAAGCACACCGATGGAATCAATGATCAGCTTGCCCATGCCCGGCCAGGCAAAAATAGTCTCCGTCACCACGGCAAAAGCAATAACATTGCCCAGTTCCAGACCCACGACCGTGATAATGGGGATGAGCGCGTTCTTGAGCACATGCACGCCGATGACCCTGGTTTCAGAAACGCCCTTGGCCCGGGCGAAGCGTACGTAGTCCATGAGCAGATTTTCCCGCACACCCGCGCGCGTCAGGCGGATGACCAGCGATATCTTGAACAGTGCCAGATTGATGGCGGGCAGCAGCATGTGTTTCAGGCCATCAAGGGTAAGAAAGCTCACCGGCACGCCGAGCAGCAGACGCGTTTCCCCGCGCCCCGTGGCAGGCAGCCAGCCGAGATACACGCTGAACAGCATGACCATCATCAGACCGATCCAGAAGGTGGGCAGACTGAACCCCAGGATGGAAAAGGTCATGATCGACTTGGCAACCTTTGATTCCGGCTTCAGACCCGCGATGAGTCCGAGGGGAATGCCTGCCGCCACGGCGATAATCACGGCGGCCAGCGCCAGTTCCAGCGTGGCGGGCATGCGTTCGAGAATCAACCCCAGCGCAGGCCGGTTGAATACGAAGGAGTTGCCCAGATCGCCGTGCAAGGCATTGACAAGAAAGGTCCAGTACTGATCCCACATGGGCTGATCCAGCCCCAAAGCACGCACGGCGGCCTCGTATTCCTCGGGCGTGGCCAGGGGGCTGATGAGAATGTCCGCGGGGTTGCCCACCGCAAACACGCCCATAAACACCAGCAGCGACATGACGAAGAGCACGATAACGGCCTGCATCAGACGCCGGATAAAATAGGCAAGCATACAAGCCTCACTCAAAAAAACAGACGAAACGCATGTCCGCTCCTCGGCGCACCGGGCGAGAGACAACGGAAGCCCCTTTCCGGAAGAAAAAGCCACATGCTTTTTCTGGCCGGAATATCAAGCCAGGCTCTCTGGCCGGGCAAGTATCTTGACACGGGTATGCGGTCTCGTTACCTAACACGAATATCATCACTTTCCAAGTGGAATTCCGGCTGCTTGCCGGGACCGCACCCTTTCCCCTCACGGAGGTTTTCATGTCGAAAGGACTACTGCGCGCCCTTGTTTCCGGCGCGCTTCTCGTCGCCTTTGGAAGCGGTCCGGCCCTTGCGGCCGAACTCAAAATCGGCCTTGCCGCCCCGGTTATCTCGCTCGATCCCGTGTTTTATGTGGTCGGCCCGAACAGCGCCATGGCCCGCAACATGTACGACGCACTGGTCAACCAGGACGAAACGCAGAGGCTCCGCCCCGCCCTCGCGCTTTCCTGGACTCCGCTCAACGACACCACCTGGGAATTCAAACTGCGAGACGGCGTCAAGTTTCATGACGGCACACCCCTGACCGCAGAAGACGTCGCCGCCACCATCCGTCGTGTGCCCATGGCGGCGGAAAACAGCCCCAGCTCGTTCATGCGCTTTGTAAAGGACATCAAGGACATCGAAATTGTCGATCCCCTGACCATCCGCTTGCACACCGAAACCCAGGTGCCCCTGCTGCCCAACTATCTGAGCCGCATCAGCATCATGCCTGCGTCTATGGAAAAGGTTCGCACCCAAGAGCTGGACAAGGGCAACGGCGTCATCGGCACCGGCCCCTATCGTTTCGTCTCCTGGCAGCCGGACAGCCAGATCGTGCTGGAAGCCAACCCCGACTACTGGGGCGGCAAGCCCGCATGGGACAAGGTCATCTACCGCTTTATTCCCACTGACAGTTCGCGCGTGGCCGCCCTGCTTGCCGGGGATGTGGACCTCATTGAAAACGTGCCTTCCAGTTCTCTGAACGTACTGCAAAAAAATCAGAGACTCCGGCTGGACTCCACCAGCGGCAACCGTGTCATGTATCTGGCGCTGGATCACGACCGTGAGGTGTCTCCCTTCGCCGCCGGGCCCGACGGCAAGAACCCGTTGCGCAACCAGAAAGTGCGCCAAGCCATGTCCATGGCCATTGCCCGCGACGCGCTGGTCGCACGCATCATGGACGGTCAGGGTGTTCCGGCGGGACAGCTTGTGCCGCAGGGCTTTTTCGGCTGGGTTCCCGGCCTTGACGCACCCAAAACCGACATGGCGGCGGCGAAAAAGCTGCTCGCCGAAGCCGGCTACCCCGACGGTTTCACGCTGACCTACCACGCCACCAACGATCGCTATCCCAACGACGAAAAAGTGGCCCAGGCCATCGGCCAGATGTTCAGCAAAATCGGGATTAAGGTATCCGTGGTCACTCTGCCCGGCAACGTCTATTTCTCCCGCGCCTCCGCCCGCGAGTTCAGCATCGTCATGGGCGGCGCTGCGGCGGAAACCGGCGAAGCCGCAAGCGTGCTCGGCCCCCTGCTCGCCACCTTCGACAAGGACAAGGGGCAGGGACAGGGCAACCGGGGCCGTTATTCCAACCCCGAATTCGACCGCCTGTATGCCGAAGCGTTGGTCAACGTGGACGACGCCAAGCGTGAAAAACTGCTTCAGGACGCCACCCGTCTGGCTATGGAAGACGTGGGGGTCATCCCCATCTTTTTCTTCACCAACAACTGGGCCATGCGCAAGGATCTTTCCATCGCCCCCCGTGCCGACGGCTACACCCTCGCCTTCTACGTTTCACAAAAATAGCCTCCTCTC
>JAEXGX010000001.1 GCA_023450535.1 Pseudomonadota bacterium
GTATAAGAGGGGGCATGCGTTCCGAACCATAGGTTGATCCGGGTGACGAAGAGCTCTTGAAAACTATGAAAATGGAAGATTTCGTTAATGGTCAGGTTGAGCAGTGTAAACAGAAAAATGGTGAGAAAGGAGGGCAGCAGGGCCTGCACTGCGGTAGAAAACCAAATATCTGCTCCCTCGGTGAAAAAATGCGGACACGGCAGCCTCTTACGCAGTGTCTGCATGCACAAAGAGGCGCTCACGGCAGTGGCAATGGCGGTGAACATACCTTGAATGCCGAGCGCTTCCCAGGGAATGTCGTTTACGCTGAATCCGATCATCAGCAGAAAACAAATCAGTGCGGTAACAGGAACCTGGGGTAAGGAGGGGAGGGTGATGTCTTTTGTCGCATTGAAGCTCTGGCTGATGAAAAGTGTCAGGTAGACTGATATCAGCCCGAACGTGACGCCATGCACCGTGCGCAGAAAGTGTTCAAGCTCCCCTCCTGCGAAGTCGCGCAAAAAACTCTGCCAGCCTTCCACCGGTAAGGAAAACAGCACCAGGGCAAAGGAGCCAAGCATGAGTATGGGGATGAGCATGACCATCCCTGAGCGGATACAGCCGATGATTCTGGCGCATTCGGCCAGGAATGCGGCAAAAATATGATTGAAGGCGGGCAGAAACGCGGGTAAATGTACAGAAGGAAGAGTAGGCAAGGCGGTTTTCCTTGATACAGCTCAATACGAGCACCGGGATGTTTCAAGCTGCTCATTCGATTGGCTGCTGAAATGGTGCTCAGTGCCTTGGAGGCTGTTAATACTATTTCGGATAGTTTCAATATAATTGAGGGGGAACGGGGGGAATGATTCCCCCTGGGGGGGCACAGTGCGCCGAAAATCTGTTTTGTGCAAACAGGCCCTTGTGTTTACTTTTGCAATCAGACACTAGATGAGGCGGAAATCATCGCCTAAATAGACATGCCGGGCCTGCTCGTTGGCGACGATTTCTTCCGGGGTGCCGGAAAGAATGAGATTCCCCTGAAACATGAGTGAGGCCCGGTCGCAGATAGTCAGGGTTTCGCGCACGTTGTGGTCGGAAATGAGCACACCGATGCCGCGTTCCTTGAGGCCCCGGATCAATTGCTGGATATCACCCACGGCCAGCGGGTCAATGCCGGCGAAAGGCTCGTCCAGCAGGACGAAAAGTGGATCGCGGATCAGGCAGCGGGCGATTTCCAAACGGCGGCGTTCTCCACCGGAAAGGTAGGAGGCCAGAGATTTTTCCAGCCTGGTCAGACCGAATTCCTCCAACAGACGATCCGCCCGCTCTTTCTGCGCCGCACGGGGAAGTCCTGCATGTTCCAGAATGATCTGAAGATTTTCCCGCACGGTCAGACGCCGGAAAATGGAACTCTCCTGCGGCAGGTAACTCAGGCCCACTCTGGCTCTGCGGTACAGCGGCCAGGACCCGATATCGCGCCCGTCCAGCAGCACCTGGCCGCCGGAGGGTTTGAGAATGCCCGTAAGCATGTAGAAAGAAGTGGTTTTGCCTGCGCCATTGGGGCCGAGCAGCCCCACGATCTCTCCCTGTTCCATGGACAGTGTGACATCGTGCACCACTTCCTTACTGCCGAATACCTTGCGCAGTGACTTGCCGGCCAGTGTCGCGCCCATTACTTGCCCTGCCCGTTGGAGGAGAATACTGCTTCCACGCGCTTGCCCGTGCCGCCTTCCACTTCACTGCGGTTTTCCTTGACAAAATAGCGGATGCGTTTGCCGGTCACAGAATTTTGGCCGTCCAGCAACACGGGGTTGCCTTCCAGTACGAGTTCTTCTTTATCGGCCAGCCATGTGGCTTTTTGCGCCGTGCCGGACTTGGTATCCATGCGGAAGCGCACATTCTTTTCTGCCACAATGCGGTCAAGCTCTCCTGTTTTCATGGCGTCCAGCCCACTGGGAGCTTCCTTTTCCGGAGCATCTTTGACGCTTTTTGCGTCCTTCTTTGCGTTTGTCTTCGCATCCTTCCGGGCTTTCATGTACATGGTAAGCTTAGCGGACCACATGCGGAAGTCATCTCGCGCGACTTCGACGTTGCCGGAAAAGAGCACGATGTTTTTGTCCGGCTCATAGGTCATGTTATCCGCCGTCACTCGAATCGGCGAATTGGAATTACTCTGACCAAGGGGGGAAGATGCCGCAAAAGCGGGTATTGCCAGCGCCGTCAGAGCAAGACTGAGAAAACAGGAACCAAGAAATGTTTTCACTGTGTGCTATCCTTTGCGACCGCAGATTCTTGTCGGGCGTTGTCTTTTGAGTCGGGGTCGGATTCGCCGTTCTGTGGGGTCCAGGTCATGCTGACGCCTCCTTCTCCCTCCAGAATATTCGTGGAAACATTCCAGCGCAAGATCTTCGCATCGCCGCTCAGGGTGGGGCCGACGAGATCCGCCCCGTCGGGAAAGGTCAGAACCCGCGTGTTGTTGAGAAATATGGCTTCAGGGCCGGTAAGCACGTTGCCGTCATGTTCGGCCCGGACGTTTCCACGCAGGGTTACGCGCGTGTTGCCGTCTTCAATCAAACCACTGCGGGCCGTTACGTCAAGGTGGCTCGCAGGGTCATCTGGGGCCGCATCTGTATCGCCCATCCGGTACAGCACATGGGGAGAACCCAAATCCACCTTGTCGGCCTTTTGTCGCAAGGTGGCCCAATCAGCGTTGAGGCGCCACAGTTCAAAGCCGTTTTCTCCTTCGCTGAGGCTGATGCCGCGCAGGGCCAGATCCACCGTGTTGTTTTCGCCTTCCTTCTCTTCACCGGAAAGCTCGTCCACTTTTCCACGCAGAATGGCCTCCATATCCATGGATTGTACCACTTCCGTCAGGGCGTTCAGTGCTCGTCCGCTCTGCCATGCCTGCCAGCCGAGATACGCGCCGCCCATACAGGCGGCGGCCAGAACCGGAGCAAAAAGCAGTCGGAATCGGCTGTGCATGGTGTTTTTGCCTAACCTTGCGTGCTGTCACGCCACAAAGCTGCAAGATTGTTCAATCCTCTGGCATGGAGCAGCCATTCCACCGCCTCGCGTACGGCTCCTTCTCCTCCCCTGAGAGTAGTGACGTGCCGGGCTGCGCGCAGTACTTCAGGGCGCGCATTGGCCACAGCCATAGGCATTCCCACAGCTTCCAGCGGATCAAGGTCGATGAAGTCGTCGCCAAGGTAGGCCATTTGAGCGAAATCAAGGCCGCTTTTTTCCGCCAGGCGGCGCAGGGCGGGCATTTTGGCTTCAAAGTCGGGAAAATAGTGTCTGACCCCCAGTTTCGTCATGCGGGCACGTACGCCGGGGTCATCGCGTCCGGTGATGACGGCAATGTCCAAATCGGCCCGCAAGGCCAGCTTGATGCCGATGCCGTCATGGGCGTGAAAACATTTGACCGCGTGGCCTTCTCCGTCCATGTACAGTTTGCCGTCGGTACAGACTCCGTCCACATCGAGTACAAGCATGCGCACTGCGGCGGCGTCCTTCAACACGTCGTCTTTCAGCACAGAAGAGGGTGCAACGTTTACTGTACCAGAC
>JAEXGX010000008.1 GCA_023450535.1 Pseudomonadota bacterium
GCAAGGACTTCAGGGGTGTGGGTGGATACTTCCATTCCCTCGGCCACCTTGGTCACGCAGGAAGCTGACAGGTTGCGTGCGCCCTTGACCTTGACCACGCACACCCGGCAGGAACCTTCGGGGCGCAGGGCGGGGTGGTGGCAGAGGTTGGGAATATTGATGCCCACCTGATGCGCGGCTTCCCAGATGGAATAGCCGGCAGGCACGGTGAGAGTCTGGCCATCTATGGTAAGAGTAACTGTTTTACTCATGCTCGTATTCTCCTTGACCGGCTATCGACGGGTGACGGCCTGAACCTTGCATTTGGCAATGCAGGTGCCGCACTTGATGCATTTCTTGGTATCAATCACATGAGGCTGGCGCTTTTCGCCGCTGATGGCATTCACCGGGCAGGCCCGGGCGCATATGCCGCAACCGATGCACTTTTCCGGATCGATCCAGTATTCCATGAGATTGGTGCAGGCCTTGGCCGGGCACTTTTTGTCGTGGATGTGGGCCTCGTATTCGTGCCGGAAGAAGCGCAGGGTGGAGAGCACGGGGTTGGGCGCGGTCTGACCCAGCGCGCACAGCGCGGATTGCTGCATGGTGTGGGCCAGACGTTCGAGTTCCTCGATGTCGCCTTCCTTGCCGCGCCCGTCGCAGATGCGTTCCAGAATTTCCAGCATGCGCTTGCTGCCTTCACGGCAGGGTGTGCATTTTCCGCAGCTTTCCGCCTGGGTGAAGGTCAGGAAGAAGCGGGCCAGATCCACCATGCAGGTATCTTCGTCCACTACCACCAGACCGCCGGAGCCCATCATGGCTCCTGCGGCGGTGAGGGAGTCGTAGTCCACAGGACTGTCCAGCAGCGATTCGGGCAGGCAGGCTCCGGAGGGGCCGCCGATCTGCACGGCCTTAAACTTCTTGCCGCCCTTGATTCCCGCGCCGATGTCAAAGATGATCTGGCGCATGGAAGTGCCCATGGGCACTTCCACCAGACCGGTATTGGTGACTTTGCCGGTCAGGGCGAAGACCTTGGTGCCGGGCGATTTTTCGGTACCCAGAGAGGTGTAGGCCGCAGCGCCGTCAGTGATGATGCGGGCCACGTTGGCAAAGGTTTCCACGTTGTTGAGCACGGTGGGCTTGCCCCATACGCCGGACTGCGCCGGGAAGGGCGGACGCGGGCGCGGCATGCCGCGCTTGCCTTCAATAGACTGAAGCAGGGCGGTTTCTTCGCCGCATACGAATGCGCCTGCGCCTTCCTTGATTTTCAGATGGAAGTGGAAATCGGTGCCCAGAATGTTGTCACCCAGCAGGCCCATTTCTTCGGCCTGTTTCATGGCCACCTGGAGACGGTGAATGGCCAGCGGGTATTCCGCGCGCACATAGACATAGCCTTCAGTCGCGCCAATGGCCCACGCGCCGATGAGCATGCCTTCCAGCACGGCATGGGGGTCGCCTTCCAGCACGGAGCGGTCCATGAACGCACCGGGGTCGCCTTCGTCAGCGTTGCAGCACATGTATTTGGGGCTTCCTTCAGCCATGCGGGTGAATTCCCACTTGCGCCCGGTGGGGAAGCCCGCGCCGCCACGGCCGCGCAGGCCGGAAGCCTTGACTTCCTCAAGGGTCTTTTCAGGGCCCATTTCCAAGGCTTTGGCCAGGCCTTCATAGCCGTCGTTGGCAATATATTCTTCAATATCTTCGGGGTCGATGCGGCCGCAGTTGCGCAACACCAGGCGGTTCTGCAGATTGTAGAACGCCATTTCCTTGTAGGTCTTGCGCGGGGTTTTGCCGGTGCGTCCCTGGAAGAGCAGACGCTCCACCAGTTTGCCTTCCATGACGGTCGCGGTGACGATTTCTTCGCAATCCTCGGCCTTCACGCGCACGTAAAAGTTGCCGCCGGGATACACGATAACCAGCGGGCCCAGCTCGCAGAAGCCATGGCAGCCGGTAGTGACGACTTCACAGGAATGTTCCAGCCCGTGCTTTTTAAGCGACTGTTCAAACGCTTCCCGGACGGATTTGCTCCCGGAGGAGGTACAACCCGTGCCCCCGCAGACGAGGATCTGGAACTTTTTGTCTGAAGGCAGGCGGTCATAGCGACGCAGAACGATTTTATGCTTGGCGCCTTCCCTGACCTTCCGGAGGTCGGCGGCGGAAGCAAGACGAGCGTATTTGGTCATGGTAACCTCTCTTGCGACGGGGGCCGTTTCACGCCGAAACAGTCCCTGCGGCCACAATCACATGGCCGCCAACTGCTGGACGCTCGCGCATCATCTTTGCGCGGCGAGCGGTAAAGCAGGCGTGTCTTTTGAGTTGAGCGTTGGGGAAAAGGGAAGCCTGTCAGGACAGATAGCTGTCGAGAATGCCCGGAATTTCAAGCGGGGTCAGACGGCCGTGGGTGTTGTCGTCTACCATCATGACCGGAGCAAGGCCGCAGGCGCCAAGGCAGGCCACGGTTTCCAGCGTGAATTCGAGATCGCGCGTGGTTTCGCCGGGTTTGACCTTGAGGTGTTCGGCAACGGCTTCCAGAATCTTCGCGCCCCCGCGCACATGGCAGGCGGTTCCCTGACAGACGCGGATGATATGCTTGCCGCGCGGGTTCAGATGGAACTGCGAGTAAAAGGTAACCACGCCGAAAACTTCCGCCGTCGTGAGCTTGAGCTCTTTGGCGATGGTTTCAAGCACGGGCTTCGGCAGATAGCCGTATGCGCCCTGGGCCTTTTGAAGCACGGGAATGAGCGCCCCTTTGGGATTGTCTTTGTACTCGCTCAGGATGCCCATGAGCGGTGCAAGATCAAATTCGCCCGTGGCGGAGCATTGACACGCCATACTTGTATCCTCCTCGATACATGACCATTACTTTGACGGGGTGATCCCGTCCGGGCCCCCGCGACGGACGGCGGCCCTGCAATATGCGTGCGCCCGGAGCGTTGACGGATACGCTCCGAACGCACGGAAAATTGTTACTCAGGCGGAGTTGCGGGCGTTTTTTGCATGCCCAGCTCGCCCAGAATACTTCCTTCCTGTGTCCAGGCTTCGCGCAAAAAAGCGCTTGCTTCAGCGCGTCCGCGCAGGGTGGGGGTGACGGAATAGGCGTCCACGGTGCTGCGGAATGTCTGGCTTTGACCGGCTTCCATAAATGCTTTTTCCAGACGCTCCAGCACGGCGTCCGGCGTACCTGCAGGCGCAAGCAGCAGAAAGGTGGAATCGCCCCTGCCCGGGTCATCAAAGCCCTTGTCGGAGAGGGACGGCAGATCCGGCATGGCAGGCAGACGTTCGCCGGAGAGGGTGAGCAGACCGCGCATCTGCTCCTGTTTTACTCTGGCCAGCGCACCACTGGCGGCAGCTTCAACGTGTCCGCCCAGCAGGGCAGCCTCTGCTTCTCCGGGGCCGTTGAAGGGGACGAAACGCCATTTCAATGAGGGATCTTTTTTGGCCATCATGGCCAGCGCAGTATGTGAAGGTGTGCCCAAGCCGGGCACGCCGATGCGCATTCCATCCGGATTTTTGCGTGTGGCGGCGAAAAATTCATCCAGGTTGCGCCAGGGCGCGTCCGGAGTCGTTACCAGAAGCGGAGCGGCCTGTCCGAAGGTAAGGATGGGCGTTACATCGCGCAGAGGGCGGTAGGGGACAGTATTTTTGTACGGAAGAAAAATAAGCGCGTTGGAAACGCAGGCCGCCAGATGGTATCCGTCCGGTACGGACTTCGCCAGTTTCGCCACGGCGGGCACACCGCCGCTTCCCGGCGTGTTGAGCGCCGCCACGGGCTGGCCGAGGGTTTGTTCCACACCCCGGATGAGCGCTCGCGTGGCAGCATCCAGTGCTCCTCCCGGAGGGAAGGCGATAGAAATTTCTATGGGGCGGGAGGGATATTCCGGCGCGGCAGCCACGGCATGGGGAGAAAGCGCAAGACAGAACAAGATGAGGAACAGGGCAGGAACCGCCAGGCGGCGGGTCCAGGCTGGAAAGCGGAAAGAGAGAGGGAGTGGAAGAGAATGATCCGGTTTCATGTTACGCACTATGCAGAGCAAGTGTGAATATTGCAAGGAAAATTTTTTTTTCACATGAAACAATGTATTATTTGAACAAACAAACAGTTTGTATTATTTCTTACGTTTTTTTCAGGACATGTTGCGTTATGCAAAAAAGAGAAAGCTGTTACAATATAAAATAAGAATGGTAAGTTATGTATGGTGTCAATTATGGCGTTTGTTTTTTCTTTACCTTGTGTTCTTTTTTCTGAAGTAATCGCATGTTGCTTACGATACACTATTTCGACTGCAGTGCATGATTTACGAAAAGGAATAAAATTCTTCATCAAAAATTCTTCTATGGTTTGAAACACTTGCTGGAGGTTCAGACTGCAATATGTTCAGAATATTCCACTCATGATCATCTGAATGAGGCCGCTTTCCAGACGCGGCCCAAGTACGAAGGCCAATACGAGAGGCGCGGGAGAAAAGCCGCCGCGCCGCAGAAAGAGGGAGAGTATTCCGAAAAGAACGCACTGTATGGGGCCTTCCATGCCGCCCGCGCCCATATAGGAACCGATGAGGCAGAGCATCAGCACACAAGGCCATACCAGCCTCCAGGGCAGGCGAGCCAGGGCCGCCCAAACCCGCGTGAGGGCAAGGCCGAGGGCGAGCAGCAGAAGATTGCCGAGGGCCAGGCTGAACATCAGCCCCCAGTAAAACTCTCCTTGTTCCAGGGGCAGGCGCGGGCCGGGTACGATGCCGCCCACAGTCAAGGCCCCGAGCAGGGCGGCCATGATCGGGTTGGTGGGCAGGCCCAACAGAAGCAGCGGCGCGAAGGAGGCCACCGCCGCCGCGTTGTTTGACGCTTCGGGGCCGGTCAGTCCTGCCCATGCACCTTTACCGAAGCTTTCCGGGTGATGGGAAAGCTTCTTTTCCAGCGCGTACGAGGCAAAACTTGCCGTGACGCCTGCGCCGCAGGGTACAAGTCCGGCGGCGAAGCCCAGAAGACTGCCGCGCAACGCGGCGGAAAAGGCACTCAGACGGCTTCCGCGATCGACAGAAATATTGGAAAATACCTTTGAGGAGGAAAGTTCTTTCGGGCCGGGAGGGGGATCAATACAGGAATATTTCGTTTTTTCCGTGAGCGGCGGGTGTAGCAGACTGTCAAGAATATCTCCGATGCCGAACAGCCCGAGCAACAGGGACGTGAGTTCCACGCCGCCCCATAACTGCCCTCCAAGCGTCATGCGTTCTGTTCCGTGCACGGGATCCATGCCGGGCAGAGCGAGGATGAGCCCGAAAAATACCATTGCCGCATTCCGGCGGACATTGCCGGGGCTGAGCAGGGTGACCAGCGCCAGCGCCGCGAGCATCAGTACGAAGCGCCCGGTCGGGCCGAGATACAGAGCCGCTTGGGCAAGAACGGGCGCGAGTGCGGCCATGCCGAGCACTGCCGTCATGCCGCCGCAAAACGAGGCCAGTGTCGCGGCGGCGAGAGCCTGCCGCGCCTTGCCTGCCCGGGCCAGCGGATGCCCTTCGAACAGGGTGGCGACAGCGTCGGTTTCGCCGGGAATACCCAGCAAAATGGAAGTCACCGCGCCGCCGTATTTCGCGCCGTAGAAAATACCTGCCAGCATGGCGATGCCGGATAGGGGCTGCATGACGTATGTAAGAGGAAAAAGCAGAGCCATGGCCGCAGGCGGTCCGAAGCCGGGCAGTACGCCCACCACCATACCCAGCAGCGTCCCCGCCAGCACCAGCAGCCACAGCAAAGGATCGCCGCAGACGGTGAAAAATCCTGCGTAGACAGATTGCATGGCGTCAGAGGCAAACCATTCGGTCATAACAGGCTCCGAAACAGCCCTTCGGGCAGGGGCCAGCCCAGACTCCGGACAATGGCGAGGTGCAGCAGCATTGGAAAGATGACGGCCATGAGTGCGGATGTTTTCCGGCGGTTTCCCGCTGCGCGGGCTGCAAGATAGAGCGTCGCCACCGTGGCGGCAAGCCAGCCGAGCAGCGGCGTCAGGCAGATCCATGCCAAACAGGCCAGCGCAAGACCGGTCAGGCTTGCGCGCAGGGCACGCCGGTCACGTTCATTGCGGCTGGGCGGTAGTAATGAAGGTTGCACGGGGCGTTGCGTGCTTCGGGGGGACGGCAGGCACAAGCCCGCCGCGCAGAGCAGCAGCCCGCTCCCGGCAAGTGCGGGCCACAGACCGGGGCCGGGAAACGTCATGCTTCCATCGTTAATAAGCAGCCCCAGACGGACGCCCGCCAGCAATGCCCAGCAGGCCACGCCCCCCAGAGGAAGGGCGGCGAGAAAGGATGAAGCGTGGAG
The DNA here is from genome assembly GCA_023450535.1 of Pseudomonadota bacterium. Lineage (GTDB taxonomy): Bacteria > Desulfobacterota > Desulfovibrionia > Desulfovibrionales > Desulfovibrionaceae > Mailhella. The sequence continues at coordinate 6,289 of JAEXGX010000008.1, forward strand.
GAACATGGAGATCTGTGCCTGGTATTGTCTTTTATGTGATAAGTTAGGATAAACAAGAACACTATTGCATGAAATATAGAAAAATATTCCCTGTGTTGTAAAATATATCGTGCGAAAGCAGTGAAATCAAGGGTGGATTATGGTGGAGAAGTAGATATATAGAATATATCTGATTACTTATTTATCAGCAGAAGAGCTATAAAATAGTTGGCATATGACGCTCTATAAAAATTAAATTGTTTGCATTTTTTTATGGAAATAGAGATAAAATGCTTATAGACGATATTATTACATTTTTTTAATTTAATTAAAAGCAATATTTTCTAGATATAATGTTATGACTCAGGCAAAGCCTTGTCATCAGGGTTTGTTTATGCTAGCCCTACCAAAAATAAGACTCAATAAGGCGGCAAAACCAATGCTCTCTCTCTCTCTCTCTCTCTCTCTCTCTCTCTCTCCTAGCAGCTAGTTTTAGCCGTTCTTCTTTTATTACTTCATGCTCCGTCCACAGTTCCCCTGTGGGCGGAGCTTTTCGTTTTTAATTTGTCAAAAACGGAAAAGTAACAGGGGGATACATGGCCTTTTTGAATTCCAGCGCTTCGAGCGACCTTTACTTTGCCGGGGAGTTTCTACGGCGGCAAGCTCAGACCTTGCGCCTGATGGCAGCGTCCCTGGACGCAGCTTTTTCCCAATTCGTTGAAATAATTTGCACTGTAAAAGGGAAAGTGGGGGTTTTCGGATCCGGAGGAAAGCGGCATCTGGCCCACAGACTGGCAAATCGTTTTTCGGTCACGGGGACACCCTCTTTCTATATTGCTCCTGAAGATATTGCGTTGGGAAACAATATTATTCTTTCTGAAGATGATATCATGTTATGTTTATTCAATGATGGGGATATTGATAAATATTCAGATGATATTTTTAATGTTGTCCGGAAAAATATACGAGTTTTGACTATTGCAAATCGCACAAATGAATGGATTGAAAAAATTTCGTCAGCATTGATTGTATTGCCTGAAAAGAGTGATTCAGAGCAAAATTTTGAAATCGAATCACATGAGGATCAGTTGTTTCTTGCTACAGGCGATGTGCTTGCATTGTCTCTGATGTACAAAAGGGGAAAATCAGAGGTCGGCGTGGCATCGCAGGAGGGAAAGGCGATAGCAGGGCGTCGCGTTCGTGATGTCATGAGTTCATCCATACCACCTCTTTTGCTCAAGGGTGAGACTGTACGCATGGCAAGAATCCTGCTGCGCAGGCATGCACCATGTGTTGTGGGGGTTATGCATAAGGAACGTCTGGTTGGAATTGTCTCCGATTCTGATTTCCGCAGGGTGCGGAGCAAAATAGATCTGGATATGCCGGTAGAGCGCATCATGCATGCTCCCAAAACCATAGATCCTGAAGCTCCTTTGGCAGAGGCCGTTTTGTTGCTGAAACAAAGCGGGGATTCCGCACTGCTTGTGGCCAAGGGCAGGAGTCCCATAGGGCTTATTGGCGCGTTGGATTGCCTGAAGGCGTGAAATCAGTTCTCAGGCAAAAACGAACAGGCGAGACGAGGCACAGAATTTCTGGGATGAGTGTGAGTGGAGAATTTTCATGATACGGAATGTCATCATCGGTTGCGGTATTTCCGGCGCTATTACCGCCCGAATTTTGGCCGATCGGTTCGGCGAAAATTCTCTTGCCATTGACGCGAGGCCGCATATAGGCGGCAACTGTTATGATTTTTACGATCAGAACCATATTTGCATCCATAAGTATGGGGCTCACATTTTTCACACTGATCTTCAGCCCGTATGGGAATATCTCAACCGTTTCACCCAGTGGCATCCTTACATGCATAAGGTTTTGGGGGTCATAGACGGACAATATGTACCTATTCCATTTAACCTTAATTCCATTCGCATGACGTTTCCAGATTTTCTGGCGCGTCGGCTTGAGGAAAAACTGGTTATCCGCTTTGGTTTTGGCTCCAAGGTGTCCATTTGGGAATTACGTAAGAGTGAGGAAAAAGACCTCGTTTTTCTGGCGAATTATATCTATAAAAAAGTTTTTCTTGGTTATACGCAAAAACAGTGGGGAGTAACGCCGGACAATCTTGAACCCGCAGTCCTGGATCGGGTGCCTGTCTGTGTGAGCTATGATGACCGTTATTTCCAAAATCGATGGCAGGGTATCCCCAAACATGGATATACAGCCATGCTTTCATCCATACTTGACCATCCGCGTATTACCGTAAAAACGGATACATCATGGAATGATGTGAAAGAAGAATTTCAGGCTAGCGGGATTCGGATTTTCTATACTGGCGCAGTGGATGAATTGATGGGTTGGCGCTTTGGAGAGCTTCCTTATCGCAGTGTGAAGCAGGACTTTCAAGAGTATAATAGAGAGTTTTTTCAGACATCCGCAGTCGTCAATTATCCGGAAAATTACGATTTTACCCGCATCAGCGAATATAAGCACTTTCTAGGCGATCAATCTCCGCGCACGGTGATTTCCTTTGAATATCCATCTGCCTGGAAGCGGGGAGAAAACGATCCCGCCTACCCTGTTGCAGGAGAGGAAAATACCAGGTTGCATCAAAGGTATAGAGAGGCCGCCCGGGAAGAATATGGAGATATTCATTTCCTCGGCCGCCTTGGGGATTACAGATATTACGACATGGACAAGGCCGTGGAGCGCGTCTTCTCTGTCATGGAGGCGTTGTAAGTCATGGGTGCCGCTGTTTCTGTCCTCATTCCCTGCTACAATGTGGAAAAATACCTCCGCCAGTGCCTGAATTCCGTGGTGAATCAGACTCTGCAAGATTTAGAAATTATCTGTATCAATGATGGTTCCACCGATGGTACGCGGGATATTCTGCGAGAATATGCCATGTCTGATTCCCGCGTCAAAATTATCGACAAAGATAATTCCGGATATGGCGACAGCATGAATAAAGGCTTGGCCGCAGCCGCCGGAGAATACATTGGAATTGTTGAATCGGATGATTGGGCTGACGCGGATATGTTCGAATGCCTGTACACGGCGGCAAAGGAACATGACTGCGATCTGGTCAAAAGCAATTTTTACGACTATTGCGGCGATATTTCCACGCTGAACGAAATTATTCCTCCTGAAGACGCCGATCAGGTCATCGCACCGCAGGAAAGGCCGACAATATTTACGAAAACGTGCTATATCTGGACGGCTATTTATCGCCGTTCCTGGCTCGAACGGGAACAAATATGCTTTTTGCCGACGCCGGGCGCGTCGTATCAGGATACCTCTTTCAATTTCAAAGCGCTGGCTTGTGCGAAAAGAGCCTGGTTTATACGCAAAGCGTTCTTGCATTACCGGCGCGATAATGAAAATTCTTCCGTAAAAAATACAGGCAAAGTGTATTCAGTATGTGCTGAATATGCAGAAATAGAAAAATTTATTCAGAAAAATAAGAAGTATACTTCACTCTATCCCATTGTTCAGAAGATGAAATACCAGTCATATTACTGGAATTTCAGGCGGCTTTCCTTACCGGTTGATATGGAATTCGGGATTAAGGCAGCTTCTGAATTTTCTGAAGCTTTCCGGCAGGCTCAGATAGATAACACGATCTTTAAGCCGAAACACTATAGGCGGTTTTACACATGGGCGCATTACCCCAGACTTTTTTTTCTGCGGGAGATTATACGGTCTAATGGCCGTCGCAAGATTTGGCGCTATGTGAAGCAGCGTTTTTTGAAGGGGAATTGATATGCCTTCTTATGTCAATTTCTTTGATAATGCTGTGCATAAAATACAGAAGTTGAGAAAGAGTCATCCCTTTTCTCCACGAAAAGCAGCTCTTTTGCTGACGCTATGGTCATTGGAAAAAACTGTTCTAGGGCATGTTACGGGCGATTATCAAGAGATTAAATCTGAAGATCATGACGGCATATTGCATGTTGCCGCTTGTGTGAGAGGTGGAATCGGAGACAGTATTCTGTCTTTAGCTTTTTTACATGCTTTTGCTGATTATGCAGGGTGTCCTGTTTTTTTTGATATGTATACCGCTGCTAATGAGTCCGTCATTCGTTCTCTTTGTTATGGGCAGCAATGTATTTCCCATATTTATAGCATAAAGATGCCTCTTCAGAAAAAATATGATCTGGTTGCGGATATCACCCGTATGGCCTGGTTTCCGCAAATGAACAGCCGAAAGATTCGTCATATGTCGGAACATCTCTGGACTTTTATAAAAAATTCCAATGAGTTTCGCCAATGTAACCTTGTGTCGTTTTCCAATGACGGGCAACGCATAGGCATTGATTATGCTGATATCAAAGGAGTTTATAGGCAGTCCCAAATGGATATGTCCGGCGTTTTGCAATTGGGACAACGCAAATTTTTCTTGCAGTGCGAAGAGTCCATAGATGCTGTGCGCACAAGGTTCGGGATATCCGGCCCCTTTATTACTCTTCATAGGGAATCTGGCGATGCAGGGTCTTCTTCCTTCAAGCTTTGGCCTGAAGAAAATTATCGGGTGTTGATGGAGGAGTTGCGTCGTATGTACCTTGGAACCCTGCTGGTTTTTTTAGGTTCAGAAAAAGACTGCGAAATGCCGGGTTGCCTGGATCTTCGCGGGAGGACCACTTTTTCCGAACTGAAGGCTCTGGTGAAGGGAGCTTCTCTGCATATCGGCGGAGAAGGGCTGATTCCCCATCTCAGACATTTTCTTGATGGCGGGCCTTCAGTCATCCTGTTTGGCCCTACTTCAAGCAGCCATTACGGTTACCCTGAAAATATCAATATTCAGGGTAAAGAGTGCCCTGCAGGTTGTGAATGGATAACTCAAACATGGCAAAGCAAATGCATCAGAGGGTACGAATGCTGCCAAAGTATTGCCCGTATTTCCGTAGATACTGTCTTGCGGAAAATATTTGAATATAAATAGTGTAAGTATGGTGTCTTTACTTATTTTTAGTATGTATTCTTTTTGTGTGTCAGGAGATTAATGATGAAAGTTGCAATTCTGGCAGGTGGACTTGGTACACGTCTTGGAGAAGAGACGACCATTCGACCCAAGCCTATGGTGGAGATAGGCGGTAAGCCCATACTCTGGCATATCATGAAAATTTACTCCCATTATGGATTCAATGATTTTGTAGTGCTATGTGGCTACAAGCATGAATTCATCAAAGAATATTTTATGAATTATTTCATGGAAAATTCAGATGTGACGTTCGATTTGGCTAAAAATGAAGTCTGTGTACATGAGAAGCGCGTGGAGCCATGGAAAGTTACATTGTTGGATACCGGGCTGAATACGCTTACCGGAGGGCGTATCAAGCGGGCGCAGGAGATTCTTGGCAACGAACCTTTCATGCTCACCTACGGCGATGGCGTTTCCGATGTGAATATAGATGAGCTTGTTGAACACCATAAAAAGAGCGGTAAACTTGCCACACTTACGGCTGTGCAGCCGCAGGGCCGCTTCGGCGTGCTGGATCTGGATGAAAGCGGTACTATTCGTAGCTTTCAGGAAAAACCGAAGCAAGGGGGGAGTTGGATAAACGGAGGTTTCTTTGTGCTGGAGCCTCAGGTGTTCGACTACATTCCTCCCCGCGATGATGCTGTCTGGGAACAGGAGCCACTGCGCAATCTGGCGCATGACGGCCAGCTTTCTGCCTACAAACACGAAGGATTTTGGCGTCCCATGGACATGCTCAAGGATAAAAATGACCTTAATGCCATGTGGGATAAGGGCGAAGCTCTGTGGAAGGTGTGGGCGTGATGTTGGATTTCGGATTTTTCTGCAAAAAAAAGCTCTTTATCACCGGGCACACTGGCTTCAAAGGAAGCTGGATGTGTCGTGCCCTTTTGGGGGCTGGAGCTGAAATTACTGGTTACAGCCTGCCCGCGCCTACCGAACCAAATTTGTTCAGCCTGGCTGGACTTGAAGGAAAGATGACCAGCATTATTGGCGATATTCGTGATTATGCTGCTTTGAAAGCTGCCTTTGAC
>JAEXGX010000020.1 GCA_023450535.1 Pseudomonadota bacterium
TCTGAAGTGTCGCCGGGAAGCGCCCCGGCAATGCCTGTGCCTTCCGGTTTCATCCCTGCCGTCGCGTGCTTTCCCGCCCTTTCGGGCTTGCGGCTTGCCGAGCTCGGTACCTGCGAAACCTGTCGCATGACGCGTATGCCTTCCAGCGGGCGGAGCCGCGCCTTGAGAAAACAGAAGCGTCGTTTGACCGGTATATTATTTCCTATTGGAAATTAAATGTCAATATAGAATACTCTTATGAAGGTATTCCAGGCGCAAAAAAGGCCGTCCTGACCGCTCCCTGTCAAAGCAGACAGATGAGCCAGTCTGGAGCATTTCGATGACGAAATGCTCCAGACGTCGAGCGGAGCGAGATTTCATCGCGCCGCCGGAGTAGCCGCAAGTGAATTGCGGTTACTCCGGCGGCAGACGTGAAACTTACGCAAAATGCTCGAAAGACGGCCTTCGCGCTCTTGCCAAAAGAGCGAAAATTATAAAATGAACCGGCTCAGATCCGCGTCTTCGCGCACATCTTCCAGGTTGGTGTTGACGTAGGCCTTGTCCACCACGATTTTTTGCCCCCGGCAGTCCGGCGCGTGGAAAGAGATGTCCGCGAGGATTTTTTCCAGCATGGTATACAGGCGGCGCGCGCCGATATTTTCTGTGCGGGAGTTGGTTTCTTCGGCAAAGGCCGCGATTTCTTCCAGCCCCTCTTGCGTGAACTCCAGATCCACGCCTTCCGTGGAGAGCAGGGCGCTGTACTGCTTTTGGAGCGAGTTGTCCGGCTCCGTAAGAATACGCAGGAATTCGGCCTTGCCGAGCGGTTGAAGTTCAACGCGGAGCGGGAAACGCCCTTGAAGTTCCGGCACCAGGTCGGACGGCTTGCTGAAATGGAAGGCTCCGGCCGCGATGAACAGGATATGGTCGGTTTTAATCATACCGTGCTTGGTGTTTACCGTACTCCCTTCCACAATGGGCAGAAGGTCGCGCTGCACGCCTTCGCGGGAGATATCGGAAGAGCGCTGGGCCGCCGCGCTGCTGGCGATCTTGTCGATTTCATCGATGAACACGATGCCGCTCTGTTCCACGCGCTCGCGGGCCAGGTCCACGATGTGTTCTTCGTCCAGAAGCTCGTCCATGCACTGATCGAGCAGGATATTCCAGGCCGCGCGGATTTTCATGCGTTTCTTCTGTGTACGAGGCGGGGAAAGACGGCCCATCATGCTCTTCATCTGACTGCCGAGCTGCTCCATACCGGGCATGGAAAACATGTCGATCTGGGGGCCGCTTTCCTTGACTTCAACTTCCACCTCGCGCTCGTCAAGGTAACCCATGCGCCACTGCTGGAGCAGTTTTTCTCGGGTGGACTCGTTGCCGCCGCCGGGCAGCAGCAGATCCAGCAACTTGCCTTCCGCCGCCCCTTCCGCCTGCGCCCGGACGCGTTCATGCTCCTCTTCGCGTACCAGCTTGATACCCAGCTCCATGAGGTCGCGGATCATGGATTCCACATCCCGGCCCACATAGCCGACTTCTGTGTACTTGGTGGCTTCCACCTTGATAAAGGGCGCGCCGGTAAGCTTGGCCAGACGCCGGGCTATTTCCGTTTTGCCCACGCCGGTCGGCCCCATCAGGATAATATTCTTGGGCGCGATTTCGTCACGCAGTTCCGGGGGGAGCTGTTGCCGCCGCCAGCGGTTGCGCACCGCCACGGCCACCATGCGTTTGGCCTGCTCCTGCCCGATGATGTATTTGTCCAGCTCCGCCACGATCTGGCGGGGAGTGAGAGAACTCATGATATCTCCTTGTTGTCCCCGGTGATGTTCAAAAAGGAAGTCCTTGTCAAAGGGGCTTCGGGATTAAATAATACCGCTCAGCAGAAAGGGAAGTCCCGCAGAGTAAGCCTCTCAAGACAAACCACGTGTGAGAATTTCGTCCGGCCCGCCGGGAACGCGGAGCGCGTCCGTCAGGGCCTGAAGCAGCGCCCGGCGTTGCGCCGGATCGCTCAGCGCGTCCGTTTTATTCAACAGAACAACGCGCGCCGCATCCGGGGGCGTGCCGCAAAACGGCCCGGCAGGATGCAGAAGCAGGGCGGCGGCCATGGCCGGAGTGACGGCCGCATCCAGTTCCACGCCCAACAGGGCGGCGGCGAGTTCCGGGCGGTGCGCGGCATCGGCCAGAGCTTTTCCCGGTGCATCCAGTCCCATGACTGCGACCACAACGTTCGCGCAGGAAGGAATGACTGGTTCATGGGGCGCGTGGGCCTTGAGCGGACGGCGTGCCGCTCCGTCAGCTTCTACAAGAAAAACGGGCAGAGGGACGATTTGCGAGAAACTATCTTCCAGCCTGGATTTCAGATAAAGAATGTCTTCTGGCGGCAGGCCGCGCAGTTTGCGGCCCAAAGGGCTTTGTTCCGTATCTTCGCCCAGTGCGACGCATGCGGGAGCGCCACGGCGGAGCAGTCCGTGCAGCTCGGAAAACAGTGTATTGAGTGTTTTGTCGCTCCGTAGCAGGATCGCGTCGCAAATCTGCGGGCTGTGCTCCTCGCGCGCGTTCGGAGCGCTCCCGCGCAGGCGGGGGACAAAGATACGCGTGGTGGGGGCGATGAGGCTGGAGCGACCGCAGGCGGCGAGAGATTCTGCCACTTCGGCGATGAGGCTGGTCTTGCCGCCTGCGCCGGTGACGGCAAGGCAGGGCGCGGTCCCGGCGGTCCGTGTGAGGAGGAGCGAGAGAAGGGGGGCGGTGGTCTGCGGCACGGCATTTCTCCAGACATAAAGATAGCCTTTTCGGAGGGGCAAGGAAAGCTTTGCCCGCCACGGGAACATGAGAGGTGAGCGGGGCTGACGGCTCACAGAACAGCTTTACCCCCGGCGGATGCCGGGATAATCTTATTCCTGCGGCGTTGCCGCGTACATACGACCGGGAAACATGGAGTGACGAATATGGAACATCTCCGCAACAGTCCCGACTATCACCGCCGCCTTTTGGCGGAATGGCAGAAACTCCAGCGTGGAGAAAAAGTGGATTCACGCATTGTGCGTGAACCCATCTATTCATCATGGATGCGTTCACGCGGATGGCGCGTCGACCCGGATCAGGAAAATGTTCATTCCATTCCGCAGGAGGAACTGGAACTCCTGCTGGAGGAAGAATCCCAACTGCTTAATATCACTTCGCCCGTGATGATGCCGTTGGTGGATATTCTGGGCAAGACGGGAAATTCGCTTGTGCTTGCCAATGCTCAGGGCATTGTGCTGAAAGTGTTCAGCACGGATGAAAGCGCCCGGCCTCAGTCGGTCAAGCCCGGAGACTACAAGCGCGAGGATTTTCTGGGTACTGCGGGTTTGAGCACTTGCCTCCAGATCAGGGAACCTGTGGAAGTTGTGGCGGAAGAGCATTACCGGCGCATGTGGCACAACCATACCTGTGTGGCGGCCCCGGTTTTCAACTCGCGGGGGGAGATGCTTGGAGCAATAAGCGTGACCTCAAACCACGATGCCTTTCATCACCACACGGTTCCCTTTATTCGCATGACGGCCAAGCATATTTCCGAACAGTTTCGTCTGCACGAGCTGCTGGCCGAACAGAACGCACTGATTGAAATGATGGATGACGGCATCATTATGCTGGACGGCAACGGCATCATCACCACCATCAACAGCAAGGCGTTTTCTGTGCTGGGAATGGATTCCGCGCTGGTGGGAAAGTCCATTCATACACTGTTTCTCCCTTTCCTTCAGCTCAAGTGGGTGGAGCAGGGGCAGGCGTTCTATAATGAAGAAGTGACCATCCAGATGCCCGAGCATGCCTCCTGCTCCTGCATTCTTTCCTTTATCCCGAAGGAGAGCGACGGCGGTGGTGTGCTGATCCTGCGGGATATTTCCCGCATGAGGGAATATGCCTCACGCGTCAGCGGCTCAAAGGCGAGCTTCACGTTCCGGAGTCTGGTCGGGCAGTCCGCCGTCATGCAGAACGCGATCAATCAGGCCCGCCGGATTGCCCGGCATGACATGGGCGTGCTGATCCTTGGCGAAAGCGGCACGGGCAAGGAACTTTTTGCGCAGGCCATTCACAACGCAAGCCTTCGGCGCGAACAGCCCTTTGTCATTGTGAACTGCGGGGCGTTGCCGCGTGATCTGGTGCAGTCCGAACTGTTCGGCTACACGGAAGGCGCGTTTACCGGAGCCAGCAAGGGTGGACGGATCGGCAAGTTTGAACTGGCCGACAAGGGCACCATTTTTCTGGACGAAATCGGCGAGATGCCCATGGATGCCCAGATCAACCTGTTGCGCCTGATCCAGAATCAGGAGGTCATGCGCATAGGCGACAAGGTAGCCCGCCCGGTGAATGTGCGCATCATCGCGGCCACCAATCGCGACCTTCGGGAAGCTGTGCGGCAGAAGCAGTTTCGCGAAGATCTGCTGTACCGCCTGAACGGCTTCACCTTGCAGGTTCCTCCGTTGCGGGAACGCCTTGAAGATATTGAGGAGCTGATCAACTTCTTTTTGTCGCGCATCAGTTCCCGCTCACCGGAGTTCCGTAGCCGCGTCTTCAGCAGCAGCGCTGTGGAAGCCTTGAAAAGCAGGGTGTGGCCGGGAAATGTCCGGGAACTGGAAAATGTCGTGGAACGCGCGGTGTATATGTCCACGGGGCGTATTATTCAAGAAGAGGATCTTGGAGACTTGTTTGTTCCCCACCCGGCACCAGCGCCGGAAAATTTGCGCCTGCGCAGTGCCGAGACAGAAAAGAATTTGCTTGAAGATCTGCTGATGCGCTACCGGGGAGATGTGCGGGAGGCATCACGGGAACTGGGGTGCTCCAAGAGTTCCTTATATGCGAAAATGAGTCTGTATCATATCAAGGCGCGTGATTTCAGGATATTGAGTGCTCCGCCCCCACCCGGAAAGAAACGATTGAGCGACCTTTCGTCCACGCAGATAGAGAAGCTGTTCAAGCTTCTGGGAGATGAGGATTGCGAGTAGAGCCCATCTGTTCAGACGGCAGGTCTGGAAAAAAGTAAAAATCTGGAAAAATCTGGATAATTTTGGAAAAAAGAGTAATTCCGTTTTTGCGCGAACTAAATAATATAGTATAATATTGAGGTATTATAATACAAATAAGATCAGCCATCCGCTCCCTCTGCTCTGGCACGCTATTTGTATGACTCTTCACAAGAGCACGGCGTGGCGGCCGGAGTGCCCGCAACTTTTTACAGCTCGGAGTCGCGGATGTCAGGAGCCTTTTTGTCACGGAGGAAGCTGCGTAAACTGGCGTATCCTACTGGGATCGCCATGACCTTGTTTCAATTGTACTTTACCATCGGATTCGGGGTGTTGAGCGGAACCGCAATGGCGGCAATCTTCGTCAGTTTCGGGCTGTCGTTGATCTTTCTGCTGCGCCCGGCTGCACGGTTTGCCCGCGAAGAAGACGAACCCGCCGCATTGTTGGTTCTGGACTTGTGCCTTGTGGCACTTGCAACGGCATCCGGCGTCTGGATCTGCCTGCATCTTGATGAGGTCATGGAGCGGATGCGCTACATCGACCCCGTTCCTCCGGAAGCCATATTCCTCGGCCTTTCTCTGGTACTGCTGACGCTGGAAGGCACCAGACGCACGGCGGGGCTGCCGCTCAGTATCATTGCGGGAGCGTTTTTCCTCTACTTTCTCGGGGGCGAACATCTCCCCCGGTTGCTGGCTCATAATGGTTCCTCCCTCGCTGATATTGTGGAAAACATGTACCTCCAGAGCGACGGCATCTACGGTGTACCGGTTCAAACCGCCTACAGCGTGCTGTTCGCCTTCATTATGTTCGGGGCCTTTCTGGAACATTCGAACATGAGTTCCATATTTATGGAGCTGGCGTGCCTGTTGACCAGGAAGTCGCAGGGCGGCCCGGCCAAAGTTTCCATTTTCGCCTCTGCCCTGTTCGGCACCATTTCCGGAGCGGCGGCCAGCAACGTGTATACCACGGGCACCTTTACCATTCCGCTCATGAAACGCTGCGGGTATCCCGCCTATTTTGCAGGCGCAGTGGAAGCTGTAGCCTCTACCGGCGGCCAGATTATGCCACCGGTCATGGGAGCCACGGCCTTCATGCTGGCCGAGCTGGCGCAGGTGAGTTACCTCAGCGTATGCAAGGCCGCCATTTTGCCTGCGGCGCTGTTCTATCTCGCGCTGTTCGTCATGATTCATTTTCGCGCGCGCAAGAGCGCTCTCGGGTATCTGGCGCCGGAACTGATCCCGCCGGCGCGTCAGGTGCTGCGCAAGTTGTATTACCTCAGCCCGTTGGTCCTTCTTCTGGTCATGATGCTTAATGGCCGCAGTATCACGGTATGCGCCAACGCCGCTACGTTGTGCATCTTTGTCATGTCCTTTTTCCGGCAGGAAACGCGCTTCTCCGTGCGGGGATTTTTTGACACGCTGGCGGCCACTGCCCGCAGTTCCCTGATGATTGTCGCCTGTTGCGCCTGCTCGGGCATTGTCGTCGGCGTCATCAATCATACCGGCCTCGGCTTCAAGTTCATCAACGTGATCACGTCCGTTGCCGGGAATAATCTGTTCTTCATGCTGATCATGCTGATGCTGACCAGTTTTCTGCTGGGCATGGGGATGCCCACCACGCCCGCCTATATTGTCGTGGCCACGCTGGGCGCTCCCGCGCTGATTAAAATGGGCGTCGATCCCATCGTCGCGCACATGTTCGTGTTCTATTACGCGATTATTTCCACCATTACCCCGCCTGTGTGCGTGGCGGCCTACGCCGGAGCGGCCATTGCCGATGCTCCGCCCATGAAGACGGGCTTTACGTCCATGAAGCTTGGCATCGTGGCGTTTATTGTGCCTATCATGTTCGTGTACCAGCCCGCGCTGCTCTGGCAGGGGGATTTTTTGACCGTGGCCCAGGCTTCTGCAAGCGCCGTGGTCGGGATTGTGGGCTTGTCCGCTGCTATGGAAGGCTGGCTGTTGCGCTCCTGCACCCGGGCGGAAAGGCTGCTCCTGCTGGCCGGGGGGCTGACGCTGTTTTACCCCGGCAGTCTGACGGATCTTGTCGGTTGTGCCTGCATGGGCGCAGTCGCGGCCAGACAATACCTGATCAACCTTCGAGACCCTGTTCCTCTGCCGGAAGCAACCTGCTTTTTGCCTGAAGAATAATTCCTTTTTGAAAAGCTCTACGGAACCGAGCAAGGCGAGGCTCCGCCGCGAAGCCGGAGTAGCCGCAATTCACTTGCGGCGTTCAGCTCCGGCGGAGGCGTGAAACCTGCGGGGCAGAACATAGTGTCCCGGCATGCATGATTCCACTGTAAAATTGCCCTAAGGAGAAAGATCATGGTTATCGACGTACGCCTCCGGCCTCTGTATGGAGGATTTCTCAGGCAGGTGCAGAATCCCACATCCGCCGATTTCAGCGCCCAGCTTGGT
>JAEXGX010000043.1 GCA_023450535.1 Pseudomonadota bacterium
ATTTCCTCTTGTTGGGTTGAGTGTTCGCGACTCCCGGTCCCCCCGAAGAACCGGCATCGAAACTAGACCGAACCTGAACCTTGTTCCGAAAGTACCATGTGAAAAAATCACGCGCAACACACGCGCCTTTTTTCACCGCGCGGCCGGGGCGGCATCTCTGGACAGCCCGAAAACCATCGGCTATCGTGAGATCCCGGCCGGATAAGCCCGCGCTGAATCCGGAAAATACGGAACGTTTTTATGCAGAAATGCTCAAGAGAAAGCTTGCTCAAACTCCGCAACGTTCCGCCGTCGTGTCAAACGGGTGTAAAAACGTCATAATTTATATGCAAAGTTTATGCCCGCAGCCTTGCCAAAGGAGACGCCATGCTGGACCTCTTGCGCGCCTGGGATCTCGCTCAGGAAGATTTGCTCATCCTGCACCCTGACGACGACCTTGCCTCCGCCGTCAAAAAACTTCTGGAACGGGCGGAAACGCACTCCGGTTCCCCCTGCGGCATTGTGCAGGATGAAAACGGACGCTTTCTCGGCACGCTCTCCACACATCGGGCGCTACGCGCCATTGGCGCAGCCATTGAAGAAGCCGGGGTTTTTGAATCTTCACGTCAAATCGACGTGGACCGCGCCGTGCATGCCCTGTGCCGCATGGTGGGCGGACACACCGTGCGCGACCACATGTACACCAAGGTGCTGGAAGTTGCGCCCCATACTCCTTTGCCGGAAATTCTGCGCCGCTTTGCCGACAGCATGGGACACTTTGCCGTAGTAACGGAAGCAGGGCGCGCGCTGGGTCTGCTCGAACTCGATGATGTGTTCAAAACCTTCGCCGCTTCCATGCTCAGCGAAAATCCTCTCTGTTCCTAGGGCACTTAACTTCAGAAAAGAACGTAACATTCAAAACCCCTCTCCAGCGTTGCCGGACAGGGGTTTTATCTATGCCTCGTTTTTGAGAATATCGGCCTTGGGCAAAGAGTTGCGCACCTTGGAACGGTAGGGAAGCAGGTTGTCGAGAGCTTCCATGCCCCTGGGCGTTTCCGCGCAGACCTGGATACCGATGGGCAGCATCATGTCGCCGCAGGCGTCGGCCACCATTTTTGCGGCTTCGCCCGCCTCGGCGGGAGTAAGCCAACGCAGGGAGTCATCCGCTTCCTTGATCGGGGTCAGCCAAATGCGAATAACATGGTCGGGATAGGCCTTAACCAGTTCAACGGACTTTTTCAGATTCGCGGCGAAATCCGCGCCTGTTTCTCCGCCCACGGTCTGCGGGTAGAGCGCCGCCGGGCCGGGGATATTCAGAATCACCCGGGCGGCAAGCCCTTCGGACAGAATTTTTTCCAGAAGATCGGCCTTGCGTCCGTCAGACTGGAGGCAAACCTGAAGGCCGCCCTTGGACAACAGGCGAATCAGCTCAATGAACTTGTCTTCCTGCCCGTCGGGGCACTGGGAAACGTAAAGGCCGGAAATCCAGCCGTGCAGAAGGTCGCTGCGGGTCACGCAGGCGTCAAGCGCGCCGTCGGCCAACAGCCAGGCCAGCACTACGCCGGTGCCCTGAAGAATCACATCTCCTTCCGTTTCATGGAACATGGGAAATTCCACGCCTTCGGGGTTGCGGTACAGGCGCGCACGGTTGTCGCGATAAAATTTGTTGACGATTTCCTTGTCGTCGGCGAGATCAAACTTCCCGTAAGGGATGCCGTTCGCTTCCAGATAGGATTTGACGATATTACAACGCAAACAGTTGGGCGCTTTATACAAAGTGATGTTCATCAAAGAGCTTCCTTTGGGGCAGTTTAACTTTGAAATCATACATGGTCAGGACACGATGTTCCGGCCCGCAGGTTTCACGCCTCCGCCGGCGCTGACGCCGCAAGTGAATTGCGGCTGCTCCGGCTTTGCGTGGAGTCTCGCTTCGCTCTACTCCCTTTTAGCATTGTCATGAAAGATGCTTACACCGCGTCGCGCCTCCGAGGGAGCCGCGACGCGGTATATGGGGGTCAAGGGGCTTCAAGCCCCTTGCGGGGAGGCCCGGGGGGGCCGCGCCCCGCCGGTTTTAACCGGGGCGAGTCGGTCGTGCCTACGCAGGTGCCGGCTTCAGCATAGTAGCCGATCGTACCTTCCACCTTGATCACTTCCTGTGCGCCGAAGGGAGCCGCACCAGGCACACGCCATTCGTGCACGTTGATGGGCTTGATTTCCACATGTTCGGGATGGGCAGCCTGAGGCACCCATTCATAGGGCACACGGTAGGCGCGGTATACCCAGTTCATGGGCATACCCACGGTCCCCTTGTAGGGGCAGATGTATTCCCACACGATTTCGTGCTCGGCGGTCACTTCAAAGATACGGCCGTCCGAGCCTTCGGTGATCAGCGTGTTGCCGTTGGGCAGGCGCTGGGCGGAACTGATGAAGGGGCTGTAGAAGCGGCTGGCGTCCAGCGGCACGAGGAAGCCCGCTTCATGCGGCGTATACTGCCATACAATCTTGAGGGTGACAGGGTCGAACTCCAGAATACGGGAATAATCGCGCTGGGCAACCTTCACGCCGTGAGGCGCACCGGGGTTGGGCGCGCCGTAGCCGCCCCATCCGCCGTTGTCGTACACCAGGATATTGCCTTCGCCCGGCAGACCGCGCGGAATCATGTGCGCGTGGTGCTGGCCAATAATCCAGCCCAGCGCCTTGAATTCGGGCTTATTGTAGTCAGGGCCGACCTGCCAGACGATCTTCCCGGTCTTTTTGCTGATGATCAGGATGATGTTGGTTTCACGCCCGTCGATGATGATGTTGTCGGGGTGAAAACGCTCGTCACCTGCATCGTACCACTTGTTCGGACCAAGCACGGACATCGAGTTGACGTGCATCCAGTCGCCCAGACCGGGGGCTTCTTCGATCAGGCTGCCGCCGCGGAAGTTGGGGTCGCGGCACAGGGCATTGCGGGCTTCTTCAGAAAAACCCATTTCTTCAACGTGATCAGAGCACTGCCACTCCCACACGATTTCGCCTTCCCAGTTGACTTCGTAGATCACGTCGTCGACCAGAGGCTTGTCGCTGATATAGGGGACGTGGGCGTCGCGGTGGCAGAGAATAAGCGTGTTGCCGGAATCGATTTTGGGCTCCATGCCGGGGGCGTAGTAACCGGTAGTACTGCCTTCGCGCTGGAAATCGTGGTGCTGACGGGCCATCCACTGGGGTTTCTGGCCCGGATCTTCAATGAATTCAGCTTTGTTAAATTCCCACACCACATTGCCGCTCCAGTCCACCTGGATAAGGTCAAGCTGATCCTGCAGGCCGTATTTAGGGTGACGGGTGCCGCGGCTCCCCATGAGCATGCCGCCGGGGAACATTTTGTTCGGAAAGCCCTGCACATCTTCCCACAGGCGGATTTCATGCCCGTTCATGCCGATGAGCAGCGCGCCCTTGTCCGGAGCGGGCAGAATGGTGTAGCCGTTCCAGGCTTTTTCAGGATTGAAGACGGTGACGCCGGTGGGATAAATAGTAGGATGTCCCATATCCACACTCCATGTGTCGTCTGACGGCGGGGCAAGCCACGCCGGGCTGATTGTTCATTCCGAAAACGGCTGCGCCGCTCCCGGCCCACTCCGAAACGGTCGAGGTGAAAAATCCGACCGCCGCGCGCGAATTTCCGCGAAAATTCACGCCGCTGATATATCGCACGGCGAACATGTTGCGCCGTTCAGCGACAGTTCACACCGTACGCGCCAAGCTAGAGCAGTTTACTCTTGAAATTATGCAGGCCGGGACACGATGTTCTGACCCGCAGGTTTCACGCTTCCACCGGAGCTTTACGCCGCAAGTGAATTGCGGCTGCTCCGGCGTCGCGGCGGAG
>JAEXGX010000074.1 GCA_023450535.1 Pseudomonadota bacterium
CGTCCCCGCGTCGGGGTTGATCTATCAGGTAAACGCCGAATCCCCGGCGTAAAAATATATTCTGAAAGCCTTCCCGACCGTCCGGAGTCGTTTCCCACGTTCTGGCAGACTGGCCCGCTCCATGGAGAAAGACAAGAGGATACTTCCGGGCATCGGCTGGAATCTGATAAAAGACGTAGGCGTGATCGCCATGCAAGGTCTGCCCTTCAGGCTTTGGCTCCAGGGGATCATAAGGTTGAGTGGCCGGGATGACAGTACCGCCCACGGCAAAACTTCCCTGTTCCCGAAGCGTCAGAAGCCCGGAGCCGTTCCCATCCGCCATCGCTCCTGTCACGGAGGCCAATCCCGCCGCAAGCAACAACCCGGCAAAAAATGTTTTCCGTTTCATTCTCGCTACTCCTTACAACTGCCCTTCCCAAAAACGGACGGCATGTTCCATCCAGCCTTCGGCATCCGTGCCCTCGCCCGTACCAAAGCCGTGCCCGGCATGGCGATAGAGCCGGAATTCCGTCGCTATTCCTGCCTGCTTCAAGGCATCTGTTCTTCGTTCCATAACGTGCGGACTGGCAATGGGGTCATCGGCGCTGACCGTGGCAAAGGTTGGCGGATCGTTTTTCGTGTAGCGGCCATGCCCGGTGTAGGCCATGACCACGGTCGCGGGACGCGGGATGCTTCCTCCGCCAAATGCTTCCACGCCATAGGAACCGATATTCGCGGCCATTCTTGCACCCGCAGAGCCGCCCCACACAGAGTAAGCGCCGGTCGTCACGCCCAACTCGTCCGCATGAGCAAAAATCCATGTGAGCGCGACAGCCAGATCTTCGCAGGCCACCTCCTCGCCTCCGGTGCGATACTGAAGGACAAATGCATTATACCCCTTGCCGCTCAACACTTCCGCAAGGGGAAAGCCCTCATGCAGAGAGCCCACATAGGCGAAACCACCGCCGGGACAGATCACGGCGAAGGGAGCGCCCGGCTTTCCCCGGAAATAGAACAGGCCTGTCTCGTTCAGCTTCCGTTCGTCAACATGAAAACTGTAGAATACGGTTCGCCCTGCGGATATGTCGGCGATCATACGGTTGAGAGCCCTCAGGACAACATCCGGCCGCACATGCCCATGCCAGGGCATCAGCCTGCCCACGTCGCGCAATGGCAGGGGACTTTGCGCGTCCTGTGGCCGGGGCGCCAGATGTTCTCCAAATCCGGCAAAGGCCGGATGATTTACCATGTCCCTGATCCTGTCCGAATCCGTAAGGTACCTGTTCGCGTTCACGCCATCCTCCGTGGCCACCGCCCAAGAAGCCGCGACGGCAACGATGACAAGCGCCAGAAGGAGGGAAAAGAGCATGAATCGTTTCACGAACTCTCCGGACGCCCTTTTTCCATACCCAAGCTTGCGATCCGTCATACGCGCTTCAAAAATGCGTCTCATCCACATCGATCTTCGCCAACGCGGCGTTGATGGCCGCCAGCTCGTCTTCGGAAAGACTGATCTGCGATACGCCCATATTTTCTTCCAGACGCTGCCAGTTCGTCGTGCCGGGAATCGGAATGACAAAAGGCCGCTGCGCCAGCTCCCACGCAAGAACAATCTGGGCGGACGTCGCCCCCTTGCTCCCGGCCACATCCCGGATCAGATCGAGCAGCGCCTGATTGCGTGCCATGACCTCCGGCTTGAACCGCCCCATAGAACTGCGGAAATCCCCCTCTCCGTACACGGTATCTCCGGTGTATTTTCCGCTCAAAAAACCATTGCCCAGAGGGCTGTAGGCAACGAAAGCGATGTTCATGTCGGCGCACAGGTCAAACAGACCACGCTCCGGTTCGCGCCAAACCATAGAATATTGATTTTCCACCGCCGCCAGCGGACAGACGGCATGGGCGCGCTTCATGTACTCCACGGGCGCGTTGGACAACCCCCATCCCAGGATTTTGCCTTCCCGGATCAGCGCATTCATGGTTTCCGCAACCTCCTCCGGTTCTACCTGAGGGTCCACCCGGTGCTGGTAATACAGATCGATATGGTCAGTTCCGAGGCGATACAACGAGCCTTCCGCCTGCGTGCGGATGGATGCGGGGCTGCTGTCCAGCAGGTTCACGGGCTTGCCGTTCACGATCTTCTGCCCCAGAATGCCGAATTTCGTCGCCAGCACGACCTGATCTCGAATGGATGAAAATGCATTGCCCAGCAGTTCTTCATTAGCCGTGCCGTAGACGACGGCGGTATCAAAAAAGGTGCAGCCCAGATCCACGGCATGACGAAGCAGTTCCGTCATCTCTTCCCGTGGGGCGGGCTTGCCGTAGGCGTGGTCCATGCCCATGCAGCCCAGACCAATTTCGGAAACGGACAGGCCGTTCCCCAACGCACGTCTTTTCATATTCACTCTCCTTGTCATACCCGGCGGCCCATATCATAGGCTTCCTGCATGACGGGCTTCGATTCGATCTCCCCGGCTTCATACACCCCTTTTCCGTAGATAACGCCGCATTCGACGGAACCTTCAAGGCATTTGGCAAGACCACGAAAGCATTCGAGTGTGCAGTCCATAACCGTATCGCTGTCTTCAGCAGCGGTCATGATATAGTAAAAGGCTTTGTTTTTGATGGTCAGCCACTGGGCTACAATGCGATCAATGAGAGCTTTCATCTGAGCATCGATGGAATAGAAATAGACAGGGCTGGCCATGACAATCACGTCAGCGGCGTTCATTTTATCGAGAATATCGGCCATATCATCCTTGATAATGCAGATGCCGCCGTTTTTCTTGCAATGGTAGCAAGCCAGACAATAACCGATTTTCTTATCGCGGAGGAAAACCGTTTCCACCTGATGGCCGCTTTCCTCCGCGCCGCGCGCGAATGCGCGGCACAAGGCGGCGGAATTGCCGTTTCTGCGCGGGCTGCCCGCCAAAACAAGAATCCGCTTGCTCATGGAGTCGCTCCTTTATTTTTTGAAGCCGAGTTCTTTCAGCCAGGCTTCCACACCGGACGGAGCCCGCTCCATGCGGCTTCGGGAAAGGACAAAACCTTCTTCCACGACACGGGCTTTCGGCTGGAGCCGGGCGAGGGTTTCGATGGTGTCGGAAAAACCGCTGCCGCCGTGGGTGCAGAAAGGGATGACGGTCTTGCCGGACAAATCGTACTGTTCAAGGAAGGTATACAGAATCATCGGCATGTCGGCCCACCAGTTGGGGTAGCCGATGAAGACGGTATTGTACGCCTCCATGTTCTCAACCATTCCTGCAATGGCAGGTCTGGCGTTTCTATTTTGCTCATCCTTTGCCAGATCAACCAGCGCGCGGTGATTTGTCGGATACGACTGTTGCGGTTCAATGCGGAACAGATCGCCCCCGGTCATCTCCTGAATCAGCTGCGCCACATACTGCGTGTTGCCCAGAACCTTCCCGTCGACAACCACGGTGCTGTTCTCTTCCTCACGGGTCATGTTGCGGGGATTGTCCGTCTCCGGCATGGAAAAGTAGACGACGAGAATGTTCTTTCCATTCAGCTTCTCCGCCCGGACTGAAACGGGCAGGGCGGCGGGAGCCAAAACGCCCAGGATTGCGGCCATTCCGGCCAGTTTCAGCGCGTGTCTGCGGGAGATATCTTTATTCTGCATGGCCTGCTCCTTGTCTGGCTTGATATTGTTCATCACTTACCTGTTCCATCCATTCCACGCTCCTGCCGTCCAGGCGCTCGCCAATGGCGAGATGCGTCATGGCGGCGTCCGGGGCCGCCCCGTGCCAGTGTTTGACGCCGGGAGGACATATCACCACGTCGCCCTGTCTGACGACTTTGACCGGAGCGCCCCATTCTTGCGTCAAACCGGTCCCGAACGTCACAATAAGCGTCTGCCCCAACGGATGAACATGCCAGTTTGTGCGCGCCCCGGGCTCAAAGGTGACATAGGAACCATAGGCGCGGGCGGGGGCCTGCGTCTGGAACGCCGGATCGACGCGGACAGCACCCGTAAAATTCTGACCGGAAACGCCGGAAGAGGGGCGGGAACCGGCAGGAATAACGACTTGTCTGCGGGAAGGCTGTGCTTCGGCATGGGCCGACACGGCTAATGCACTTCCCGAAAACAGCAGACCTGCCATGAGGAAAAGAGGAAACTGTTTCATGTTTTTCTCCGTGGCGCAAACTGCCCGCCGGGCAGTTTGCGTACGGCGCCGCACCTTCATTCCCCGCAATGCGCTCTCCCGGCAGAGGGGAAATATCTCTTGCGGTCTTGTGCGGCGCCGCTCTGGTTCATTGGCGAAAACGCCTACAGATTCTTGCCGTAGAACGCCTTGAGCCTGACAACCGCCTGCTCCACATATTCAGGGACGAAATAGGTCTGGATATGCGTTGCGCCGGGAATTTTGAACAGTTCCTTGTCCCTGGTTCCCGTCGCCTTCTGGAACGCCTCTTCGGACATGTACAGCGAGTCAGCTTTTTCACCTGCCATCAGGAGCAGGGGCACGTTGATCAGTTCGATGTTGTCCATAGCGTCCCAGCTCATCAGCTCCATGAGGCTGCTGGCCGTGTAACGGAAGGTGGAATTGGGGTGCCGGTGCGTCTTCCCGTAGTAAATCATGCCTTCACGGTAGAGGTCGGTGGGAATCTTGCTGACGCTCTCTTCGGTAAGAGCGTCAAAATCAACATTGCCGGAATAGCTGATTTCTCCTGTGGCGGCCTCCCTGGCCCGCGCGTCGGAAGCTTCCTTCAGACGATCCTGAATAGAATCGAGCTGCGTGTTCATATAGCCGTTTCTTCTCACCTGCCCGGAATTGAACATGCTCAGGGTCGCTACGGCCTTGAACCGCTTGTCGGACTTGGCGGCATTCAGCGTGTAGCCGCCACCGCCACAGATGCCCAGAGCGCCGATCCTATTGGCGTCCACGCCAGGATAGCTGCTGATGTAGTCGGCCATGCCATGAATGTCTTCCGTGCGGAAATAGGGCTTATCCATATTTCGAGGAGATCCTTCGCTGGCTCCCTGATAAGAGGCGTCCGCCGCAATGGTAATATAGCCGTTTTCCGCCAGACGCTGGGCATAAAGCCCTGCCACCTGTTCCTTGACCCCGCCATTGGGATGGGCCACGACCACGGCGGGATATTTTCCAGTGGCCTCGTATCCGGCAGGAGTGTAGACGTTGGCCGCGATTTTGAGGCCGTTCAGCGTGTAGGTCACGGGATGGATGTTTACCTTGTCTTTGACGTTTTCCATGATGGCTCCCTTGTACACAAGCCCGAAAGGATTGTTTTCAGCCGCACCGGCGACACCGGAGAAAGCCAGCGTCGATACCATAGCCAACGTTGCCAGCGAAGTTTTTTTCATCAAAAATTCCTTTATGGTTTGAAACCTCCCCCTCCAAGGGGAAAAGCGAACTTGACAAAACGGCAAAGCCGATGAAATCCTTTTTGTTACCTCTCCCTTCAGGGAGGGGCAATCCGCACGCCTCCTATCCGTCGGCTGCGGAGTCAGCCGGCGAGATGGGGACGACTGTGGATTGAAACATGTCTGACTCCTTTTCCTGAGTTATTGTTTTGTTACTGGGATTGCTGCCTGCTCTGCAGGACGGTTTCCAGAAGCCTCCCGGCTCGTTCGGCCTCCGCCTTGCCCACCTGTGCCTCAAGCACGGACACAAATTCCCTCATTTGAGGTCCGGTTAATCCTGCGACCATGCAGCAGTTCAGATGAGAGCGCAGCTGGGCTTCGGCCGGAAGACTGGCCAGAGCGGAGACCGTGGCAAGCTCCCGATCCTGAAAGTTAAGAACATCGCGCGCGAATATATCGCCGAAAAGGTGTTCCTTTAAAAAAGTGTCGATGATGGGAGCAAATTCATAGACACGGCCGCTGGCTGGTCTGCCGATAACGGTGGTCTGATTCGCCGTGCCAAGTTCGCGGATATTGACGTCCGCAGGCAATGGGGTCGCATCCCTTCCTGTAACATCGGCAATGCCTTGCGCTTTCCGTTCGTCAAGCAAAGCAATAAATGTATTCAACCCTGTAAGGCTCCGCGGAAACCCCGTATAGGCATACATCTGCACGATAACTTCCTTGATCTCGTTGACTGTCATGCCTTTTTCCAGCCCCTGAACGAGAGCTTCCCGCAGTTTTTCTGTATTTCCATTTGCAGTAAAGGCAGCAATGGGGATAATGCTCTGCTTCTTGGCGTCCAAAGCCTGTGCCGCACTTGCATTCCGTACCTCTGCCATTATTGCAATCCCCATCATGGCGATACAGCACAATGCCAAAACGGATGTTGCTTTTTTATGCATGAAAGCCTCCTTTGTATTGATGGATGTTCAACTGAACTCTTCCGTTGATGACAACATAGAGATTCCCCAACGGAGATTCTATACACAATCCACGCAGTTGTTTGCCTGATCCGCTCTCCACATGTTCATCGCCGGGGTACACAAAACGGGACGGGATGCGCCCCGAACCGCCCAACCCGGCCCGTTTT
>JAEXGX010000274.1 GCA_023450535.1 Pseudomonadota bacterium
GCTGGGCAGCAGGGGAGCGCGCAACCCCAAATACGGCCTTCAGGATCAGGTGGATCTTATCCAGTGCGACTATGAAGGCCGGGTGATCTGGGAATTCAGCCGGGCCGAGTTTATCGAAGACCCGGGAGAAACTCCGCGCTGGATGGCCCGCCAGCACCATGATTACCAGCGCGAAGGCAACCCCGTGGGCTACTATGCCCCCGGCCTGGAGCCCCGGACAGATGGAGGCAATACTCTGGTGCTGAGCCACAGGAATGTTCATTGCCCCTTTATCAGCGACAAGCCGCTGCTGGACGACATCGTCTACGAAGTGGACTGGAACGGCAATGTGGTGTGGGAATGGCTGTGCAGCGACCACGTGGAGGAAATGGGGTTTGACGAAACAGCCCGTAACGCCCTGTGCCGCAACCCCAACTACCGGGGCGGCTCGATGGTGGAAAATGCTCCGGCCGTGGGCGACTGGATGCATATCAACTCCATGTCCGCACTGGGTCCGAACAAATGGTACGACGCGGGCGACATGCGCTTTCACCCCGACAACCTCATTATGGACGGGCGGGAAACCAACATCATTTTCATCATCGACAAAAAGACGGGCGCCATTGTGTGGAAGGTGGGGCCATACTACGACCGCTCGCCGGAACTCCGTTCTCTGGGCTGGATCATCGGGCAGCACCATGCCCATATGATTCCTCGCGGTCTGCCCGGCGAAGGCAACATTCTTGTCTTCGACAATGGAGGCTGGGCCGGATACGGTGCGCCCAATCCCGCTTCTCCCGGCGGCGTCAAAAACGCCACCCGCGACTACTCCCGCGTGCTGGAGTTCGACCCTGCGACGCTGAAGGTTGTCTGGCAGTATTCCCCGCGCGAGGCCGGATTCGTCATGCCGCTTGACGCCAGCCGCTTTTACAGCCCCTTCATCAGCTCGGCCCAGCGGCTGGCCAACGGCAATACCCTGATCACCGAAGGTTCGGACGGCCGGATCATTGAAGTGACGCCGAGTCACCGCATCGTGTGGGAATATGTTCACCCCTACTCCGATTCTCGGGGAATGAACGCGGTGTATCGCGCCTATCGCGTCCCCTGCGAATGGGTGCCGCAAGCCGAGCCGGGGCCTCGTGCGGCCATTGCCAGGCCGGATCCTGTCCTTTTTCGCATGCCCAACGCCGCCGGGCCTGGTGTCCGTTCTTCCGTGCGGGTAGAAGGCACGCTGGGATATTCCGGCATGGCCGGGGATTGCATAGGGGTAGTAAACTAGAGCACTTTGTAGCGAGTTTCACTCCGATCGACTCCATGAGCAATTTCATTTTGAATTTGCTTTAACGTTTTCCCCCGTAGCAAACGTAAACGTCCCACCCGTGCCGGGCGGGACGTTTCTTTTTCCTTGTGTCCCGGCCCGCAGAGAATTAACGTGGAGCTATGACACAGACACCATCCCCCCGCAGACAGATCCGCCTTCTTCCTCCCGAACTGGCCAACCAGATTGCCGCCGGCGAAGTAGTGGAACGCCCGGCCAGCGTACTCAAGGAACTGGTGGAAAACAGTCTTGATGCCGGGGCTTCACGTATTGAGGTGGAACTGGAAGACGGCGGGCGAACCTTGGTGCGCGTCACGGATGACGGCCGCGGCATCCCTGCGGCCGAGCTGGAACTTGCCGTCACCCGGCACGCCACCAGCAAAATTTCCGGCATTGAGGATCTTTCCCGTATCAATTCCTTCGGCTTCCGGGGGGAAGCACTGCCCAGCATCGCCTCTGTCTCCCGCTTCCGCATGGTTTCCGCGCCGCGCGACGCTTCCGGCAAATACGGTGAAGCTACAAGTCTGGAAGTGGACTTTGGCCGGGTTTCCCGCATCGGTCCGGCTGCTCTGGCGGGCGGCACAGTGGCGGAAGTGCGCGAGCTGTTCGCCAACGTCCCGGCCCGCTTGAAATTTCTCAAAAGCCCGGCCACCGAGCTGAAACGTGCGCAGGATCTGCTGTACCGGCTCATTCTCGCCAACCCCGGCGTGGGCTTCATCCTGAAGCTCGGTGGACGCGTGGCCCTGCGCGTGGAACCGGGCATGGATCTGACCCGCCGCCTGGCTCTGATCTGGCCCCCGCTGGTAGTGGAGACATTGCGCCCCTTCCGGCTGGAACAGCACGGCATGACCGTGCGCGGTCTGGCCTCCAATCCCCGCTCCTCTCAACCCCGCGCGGATCGCATGCTCTTTTTCGTCAACGGGCGTGCGGTCAATGACCGCCTGCTCCTGCGCGCAGCGCGCCAGGCCTATCAGGGCAGGCTGACCAGCCGGGACTATCCGCAAATTGTGCTTTTTCTCGATATCGACCCTGAAGCCGTGGACGTGAACGTACACCCTGCCAAAAGCGAAGTGCGCTTCCGCGACGAACAGTCTGTTTTCGTCACGGCGCTGAACGCCGTGGGGCAAGTGCTGAACGCGCAGGACGCGGAACAGGGCGCGGCCCGTTATGTGACTTCTCCGGCAGACGCGGCAGGCGGAGCATTGCCGGACGGCTCCAAGCCTGAAGACCGGCCTGCCTTTGCTCCGCGCCCTCTGGGATTCTGGGGAACAGTGGATGAAACACGCGTCATGCCGCGCCGCGACCCCTCACACATAGCTTCGGCTCCGGCACCTCAAGGTTCCCCCCGCGAAACGCGCGAGGACACGGAGGACGCGACCGCCCCCTCCTCTTTCTCAGGGCGGCCCGCTCCCGGCAAATCCTCTTTTGCAGATCCTTTTTCCCCCGTGCTTTCCACAGGAGAAGGACTGGCCGAACCTGCGGCCCCTGCAAAGGAATATTCCGAATATAAACAGAACGAAGCTGCACACGTTCTTCCCGATGAAAAAAAGCTCCCTGACGACGTCCGGCTTCCGTGCCCGATGCCGTCTGCTCCGCCTGCCGGAACACCTGTAAACAGTATCGGAGATTTCCGTTATCTCGGCCAGGTGGCCGGGACCTATCTCATTCTGGCCAAGGGGCGGGATACGCTGCTTTTGCTCGATCAGCACGCCGTACATGAACGGATCATGTTTGAAAAATTCCGTTCCGGCGGGCTCAAGGGCACGTCGCGCCCCTTGCTCATGCCGCTATCCCTCGCTCTGCACCCGTCCGAAGCAGAACGCTTCATGGAAATCCGGGAGACTCTGAGCGAACTCGGCTTTGCGGCGGAACTGACCGACGGCGGCGCTTCCTGCCGGATTTCCGCCCTGCCTCCGGCTATGGAACGAGGGGACGCTTCCGCTTTTCTGCGCGAAGCGCTTGCAGGCAAAAAAGACGATCTCGTTTCACTGTGGATCACCCATGCCTGTCATTCCGCCATCCGGGCCGGACAACAGCTTGCGCCAGCCGACGCTCTTGAACTTGTGCGCCAATGGCTGGCCACGGAAGAGCCGGATTATTGCCCGCATGGGCGGCCCTGCGCCGTCACCCTGGACCCTGCGGATATGGAAAAACTCTTTAAGCGAAGACAATAACGGCAAGCTTGCCTCATACATAGTTCCAGCACTTGCTGTTCAAACGCTCAATGAGGCTTTGCTCCGAATATTTTTTCTTGCATTTTTGCGCTTGCAAAAAAACGAACAAATACAACCCGAAAAATGGACATTTCCCTGGTTCACGCACGTATTTTCGACAAAAACGTCATTTTTTCGGCTTATTTTTCAGAAAAAAAATACGATTCCTGTTGACTTGTACCCCTTCTTGGGGCAACTCTCCTACGCAAGGAGTCCATGCGTGGACATAGGTTTGTCCGCACAACGCGTGGCAGTCGATGCTTTTTTCGTTGAGGTTTTTTTTCTATGGCCAAGTCTATTTATGTCGGGAACCTTCCCTGGTCCGCCACCGAAGAACAGGTGCAGAACCTTTTTGCTGAACACGGAGAAGTGCTCTCCGTCAAACTGGTGAACGATCGTGAAACCGGCCGCGCCCGCGGTTTCGGCTTCGTCGAAATGGAAGAACCCGGCGCGTCGGCTGCCGTTGAAGCGCTTGACAACGCCTCCTTCGGTGGACGCACCCTTCGCGTCAACGAAGCGAAGCCCCGCGCTCCGCGTCCCTCCCGTTACTAGAAGTTGCTGCGCAAGCAGCTTTCTCTAGAGCACGGAATCCAGGCCCCGGTTTCATACCGGGGCTTTTTTTATGCCTGAACGCTCCAAACAGGCCGTTCGCTCCGGTGCCGTAATGAAGCCCTCTGCCTGGATTAACGGTTATCACGCCTCTTAACTGGACTTTAAATTCAAGCCGGATACAATGAATGCAGAAAATTCCCGCCCGCCTGCGCATGACGCGCACAGCGGAGACCGGGCCTCTCTGGAAATAAAGCAAACATGTTTTGAGGCAATTATGCTCGGCTATAAAAAAACTTTTCTGGCGTTTCTGGCCCTGCTGCTGATCACTTCCCCCCTGGCTGGAGGCTGTACCCCCCGCGTGGGCGGCAGTGACTATGCGGTCAGCGGTGCACAGGGCAGTTATGACGTGGAATACGGCACTGTGGTTTCGTTCCGCCACGTACGCATCAATAGCGAAAGCTCCGGCAAGGAACTTATCGGGGCCGGAGCGGGCGGCGTGCTCGGCGGCGTGCTCGGCAACGCTATCGGCGGCGGAAGCGGCCGTACCATTGCCACGGTGGTCGGCGCTCTCGGCGGTGCGGCTCTGGGAGCTGCCGGGGCCAACAGCGTCGGCAACCAGAACGGCGTGGAAGTCGTCGTCAGGCTTGACAGCGGCAGGACTGTGGCCGTGGTGCAGGGGGCGGACATGACCTTTACCCCCGGCCAGCTGGTCATGGTCATGCGCGGCAACGGCACCACGCGCGTCGCCCCCCGCTGACGCAAACAACATTATTGAGGCAGGAAGCCGCTTCGCCCCCGGGAAGCGGCCCCTTATACAGGCAACGCCATATTCACCAACAGCAGGCGGACGGGAGGAAAGAATGCTCGACCCCAAACAGTGTGTTCTCTTCAGCGGCGGAGCGGCCGGCACCGAACAGTTTTTCGGCGCACAGGCCGAAGCGTGGGGCATTGAAGAAGTCAATTTCAGCTTTGAAGGCCACCAGCTGGAACGCAAGCGCGGTGTGCGCGTGCTGACCAGCGATGAACTGGCCCTCAAAGACGTGAGCATGACCTATGTCTCCCGCCTCATGGGCCGCGAATACACCCGGGCTCCCATGTTCCGCAAGGTGCTCCAGTCCATTTGCTGGCAGGTCAGCAGCGGGCAGGAAGTTATTGTTGTGGGCAATATTCAGGAAGACAAAACCGTCAAGGGCGGTACCGGCTGGGGCGCGGAATTCGCCAAGCTGTGCAACAAGCCCCTGCTGGTCTTCGATCAGGAGCGTAACGACTGGTTTCGCTGGACCAAGGAAGACTGGATGGTGGAAAAGAATCCGGTTATCGCCCACGCGCACTTCACCGCCACAGGCACGCGCTTTCTTGAAGCAGAAGGCCGGAAGGCCATTGCCGATCTGTACAGCCGCTCTTTCTCCCGCTGAAGCGCGGCCAGAGCTGGCTCCCGGCCGCTCCGGCATCATACGCGGCGGAATAAGACGGCCTCGTTGAATGAACAGCCGTACACGCGCGATCCACGGTTTTGCTGTGGATCGCGCGCATATTTTCAGCTCCTGCGCGGAAAACCCCATGCCCCTCTTCCATCGCCCACAAGCTGCATCCTGCGACGCTTCCTGCCACGGCACTCTTGCGGGCTGCTCGGCTCATGCCCTGTGGGGCGTCGCCGTGCTTTACTGGCACCTGCTCGCCGACCTGCCCGCCGTGACCATTCTGGCCCATCGCATGTTATGGTCCCTGCTTCTGCTGCTCGGGCTGCTCGCCGTCACCCGGCGCCTGCCGGAGCTTTCGGCTGCCCTGCGTTCCCGACGGGAAGCTCCGCGTCTGGCCCTCTGCGCCGCTTTGCTTTCCCTCAACTGGGGCTTCTTCCTCTGGGGCGTAACCACCGGGCGCGTGGTGGAAGCCAGCCTCGGTTATTTCATCACTCCCCTGATCAACGTACTCATGGGCCGCTTTCTTCTTGGCGAACGTCTGAGCCGCGCCCAAACCTTTGCTATTCTGCTGGCTTTGGTGGGGGTGAGCTGGAAAATTGTAGTTTACGGGCACGTGCCGTGGCTGGCGCTGGTTGTGTCCGTCAGTTTCGCTCTGTACGGCTTTTTCCAGAAAACCCTGCGCGTGGGCGCCGCCCCCGGCCTCACGGCGGAGCTCGTCTTCCTGGCCCCCTTTGCCCTGTGCTGGCTGGTATGGGCGCATCCGCACGATTTCGGGGCACTGGCCGGGCACGGTCTCTCCCAGCCGCTGCTGCTGATGGGCACCGCACTGTTCACGGCCATTCCCCTTCAGCTTTTCGGTTATGCAGCCCAGCGCGTCACCCTGGCGACGCTCGGCATTCTGCAATACGTCAGCCCCAGTCTGAACTTTCTCTTCGCTGTCACCCTCCTGGGCGAACACCTGGAAAGCTCGGATATGGTGGCCTTCCCCCTGATCTGGTGCGCTCTCGCCATCTACACGCGGGACGCCCTGCAAAACCTGAAGCGGATGCGGCGCGAAGCCGACGCCCGCCGTACGGAAAACTGACATGGCCCACCGCGATCATACCCGTGTGCTGAAGCTTGGCTCCCTGACTCTTGGCGGGGGGCATCCCGTACTCGTACAGAGCATGACCAATACCGATACCCGCGATGTGGAAGCAACGCTGCGCCAGCTCCGCGCTCTGGCCGACGCCGGATGTGAAATCGCCCGGCTGGCAGTACCGGACGATGCTGCCGCCGCCGCGCTGCGGGCTATCCGTGAACAGTCGCCGCTTCCTCTGGTAGCGGATATCCACTTCGACTATCGCCTGGCCGTAGCCGCGCTGGAAGCAGGATTACCTGCCCTGCGCATCAACCCCGGCAATATCGGCGGCAAGAAACATGTGGATATTCTTGCGGACGCGGCCAAGGCACACCATGCCGTCATCAGGGTAGGCGTGAACAGCGGTTCGGTGGAAAAGGAACTGCTGGCCCGCTTCGGCGGCCCTACGCCCGAAGCGCTGGTGGAGAGCGCGCTGAATCATGTGCGCCTGCTGGAAGATCGTGGTTTTTATGATATCAAGATATCCCTCAAATCTTCCTCCGTGACAGATTGCGTAGCCGCATACCGTCTTATGGCCGAACGCAGTGATTACCCCCTGCATATCGGAGTAACCGAAGCGGGCACACTGATGCGCGGCACGGTGAAATCCGCCGTGGGCCTGGGGGTTTTGCTTTTTGACGGCATAGGCGATACACTGCGCGTCTCGCTCACCGCCGACCCCGTGAAAGAAGTGGGGGTAGCGTGGGAAATTCTGCGTGCTGCCGGGCTGCGCTCACGCGGGCCGGAGATCGTATCCTGTCCCACATGCGGCCGTACGGAAATTGACCTCATCGGCCTGGCCTCCGCCGTGGAAGACCACGTGCAGAGTAACGCCGCCGCACAGCGCGCCGAGCTCAAGCTGGCTGTCATGGGCTGCGTGGTCAATGGCCCCGGTGAAGCCCGCGAGGCTGATCTCGGTCTGGCCGGAGGCCGCGACCGGGGCGTGATTTTCCGCAAGGGCGAAGTGCTGCGTAGCGTGCGCGGGCAGGAAGCCCTGCTTGCTGCTTTTCTGGAAGAACTGGACAAACTGCTGGCCGAGCGCGGTGCCTGATCTTTCTTGCCCGTAATCATCTGTTGGCCACAAATTCAAACCTCCAACCCCATTCTCATCCGAGGTAGTTCATGCGCTGGAGCCGCTATTATATCCCCACCCTGAAAGAAGCCCCTGCCGATGCGGAAGTGATCAGCCACAAGCTGCTGGTGCGCGCGGGCATGATCCGCAAGCTCACCTCCGGCATTTATACCTGGCTGCCGCTGGGGCTGCGTACGCTGGAAAAGGCTAAAAACATCGTGCGCCGTGAAATGAACGCCGCCGGAGCCTGCGAAGTGCTCATGCCCATGGTTATTCCCGCCGATTTGTGGATTGAGACGGGCCGCTGGGAGAAATTCGGCGATCAGCTTCTGCGTTTCAAGGATCGCAATGAGCGCGACTACTGCCTCGGCCCCACGCATGAAGAGGCGATCACGGATCTGCTGCGCGGCGAAGTGCGTTCCTACCGCCAGCTCCCGCTGAACCTGTACCAGATTCAAACCAAGTTCCGCGATGAGTTGCGCCCGCGCTTCGGCCTCATGCGCGGCCGTGAATTTCTGATGAAAGACGCCTACTCCTTTGACTGCGACGATGCGGGCGCGGATCAGAGCTATGCCGCCATGCGCGACGCCTACCACCGGATTTTCTCCGGCATGACGCTGGGATTCCGTCAGGTGGAAGCCGACACCGGAGCCATAGGTGGAAATTTCTCCCATGAATTCATGGTGTTGGCCGATACCGGCGAAGACACCATCGCCTCCTGCACGGGCTGGCCCGCCTGCACCTGGGCCGCCAATGTGGAACGCGCGCCCGTGACCACCCGCTATGTTCCCGACACAAGCGCATGCCCGGCCCTGGAAGAGGTGGCTACCCCGGGCCAGCATTCGGTGGAAGAAGTTTGCGCCTTCCTCAAGGCCGATCCGGCAAAGCTGATCAAGACACTGCTCTTTGTCGCGGACGGCAAGCCCGTGGCCGCGCTCATCCGGGGCGACCGTGAACTCAATGAAATCAAACTGCGCAAGCTGGTCGGCGCGGACGATATCCGCTTTGCCTCGCCCGAACAGGTACAGGCCTGGACGGGTGCGCCCGTGGGCTTTGCCGGGCCGGTGGGGCTTCAGGGCGTGGACAGGATCTACGCCGACAACGAGCTTGTGGCAGGCAACGACTGGATCGCCGGAGCCAATAAAGCCGACGCCCATGTCCTGCACCTGAACCTCGGCCGCGACGTCACTCTGCCCATCGAATGGGCCGATATCCGCAACGCCGTGGCGGGCGACCCCTGCCCCTGCTGCGGCAAGCCTGTGGAACTCAAACGCGGCATTGAGGTCGGGCACAACTTCAAGCTGGGCACCAAGTACAGCGAAGCCATGAAGGCCGTGTTCCTGGACGAAAACGGCAAGGAAAAGCCCATGATCATGGGCTGCTACGGCATCGGTGTGTCCCGTGTGGTGGCGGCCTGCATCGAGCAGAACTTCGACGAGAGCGGCATCATGTTCCCGCCCCCTCTGGCTCCCTTTGACGTGCACCTGATCAACCTTGATCCGAAAAACGCCGAAGTCAGCGCCAAAGCTGATGAAATCCATGCCTTCCTCGAAGGGCTGGGGTTGGAGGTGCTGTACGACGACCGTGACGAGCGCCCCGGCGTCAAGTTCAAGGACGCCGACCTTATCGGCCTGCCCGCCCAAATCGTCGTGGGCGGCAAGAGCCTTGCCAACGGTGTGGTGGAAACCAAGAACCGCCGCACCGGCGAAAAATCCACCCTGCCCGCCGACCGCTTCGCCGACGCCTTCCCCGCCTTCCGGCAGGCCATCCTCGACAGCTGGCAGAGATAAAACAAAGAATACAAGAGGGGGAATACTCTCTTCAAAAAGAGTTCCCCCTCTGCAAAACATTTAGGTCTGCGTTGGAAAAAAATTGTTCTGCAGGCTACAGAATGTCTGTCAGCCGCATTTTGGACGGCAAGCTTCGTTGCCGGAAAGACAGCCCGTGTTCCACACGGGCAAAAGACTCTTTTACGCCACGGCTGGCGTCACTGCGTCTCGTGCAGCTTCGCTGCCCTCGACTGCGCTCCGCGAACCCTTTCTTCCGCTCCTCGCCCCCCTCCATGCCGCATTATCATGCGGCGGGGGGTCGTCGCTCCATAGCGCGCTAACGCGCGCGGCTCCGCAGGTTTTTGCGCATGGACAATATTCTTTCCGTACGAGAACTGACCGAAAGGCTGCGCCGCATAGTGGAGCAGCGCTTTCCCTTCGTCTGGGTACGGGGAGAAACAACGAACCTTTCCCGGCCCTCCTCCGGGCATGTCTATTTCTCGCTCAAGGAAGGCGACGACCTCTTGAATTGCGTCTGGTTCCGCAACCAGCAACGCGAACGAGAGCGTTTTGACCCCCTTACCGGCGAGGTATGGGAGGACGGGCCCCGCCCCAGCCTCGCCGCCACGCTGACAAACGGGCAGGAAATCATCTGCGCGGGCAGGCTTTCCGTGTATGGCCCGCGGGGGGGGTACCAGCTCATCGTGGAGCTGGCGCAGGAGGAAGGGCAGGGGCTGCTGGCCGCCGCTCTGGAAGAACTCAAGCGCAAACTGGCGGCCCAGGGTTATTTTGATCAGAGCCGCAAACGCCCTCTGCCGGATCATCCCGCCCGCGTAGCCCTGATCACCGCACCCACCGGGGCTGCGGTACGCGACTTTATCCGCATTTCTTCGGATCGCGGCCTGGGGTCCGCCATTCGCATTTACCCCAGCCCCGTACAGGGCGATGAAGCCCCGCCCCGACTGGTGAAAGCTATCGAGCAGGCCAATGCCGAAGGCTGGGCCGAGCTGATTGTCCTGATCCGGGGCGGCGGATCGCTTCAGGATCTATGGGCCTTCAACGACGAACGCGTGGCCCACGCCCTGTTTACATCCCGCCTGCCCGTCCTGACCGGTGTGGGGCACGAAATCGACCACAGCATCGCGGATTTCGTGGCCGATCGCTCCGCCGCCACACCCAGCCATGCGGCTCAATTACTCTGGCCGGAACGCTCCGTCTACGCCCAGCGCATCGACGACGCCGAAGCTCTGCTTGAAAATACCATGCAGCGCCAATTCGCCCGGCTGGCCAGGAATCTGGAACAGGAGTTACGGGCCCTGACCCTTCTCTCTCCGTCCACACAGCTCCAGCGCCAGACGGAGCGGCTGGACGACGCGGCCCGCCGGCTGGACAACGCCTGGAACTTTCGCCGTGCAGAAAGCCGCCGTGCCATGGAACAGGGATATGAGCGCCTGCTCCGTTGCGGCGGCGACGCTCCTTTTGACGCAAGGCTCCGCGTCATAGAAACATCGGCCGACCGGCTCGCTCTTGCGTCAGAGGCCGCATTCTCCCGTGCTGAAAGCGGAACGGAAAACCTCCACTGCCGCCTTGAGCGCTTGTCATCTTCCCTGTTTACGGAACACGGACACGCCCTTGAACGGCTGGCCCTGAAACTGGAAGGGCTCAACCCTCACGCGCCGCTGGAACGCGGTTACGCTCTGGCTCACACGCGGGACGGGCATATAGTGAAAAGCATTCACGAGCTGGCCCCAGGCCAGCGTATTCTGGTGGAAGTACGGGACGGCGTCGCGGAAAGTGAGGTCGTCGCTCTGCTTCCTGCCCAAAACTAGAGCACTTTCAAGAGGAATTCATGCTGCATTTCAAGACTCCCCGTTCTTTGCGCATTTCGCGCGCCGCCACAACGTATTTCGGGGCGGCCCTGGCTCTGGCCCTTGTCCTGCCCGTCTCCGCTCTTGCCATTCCCTCTTGGGACGTACCGGAAAAAGTCAGTCAGGGACACGCCTTTGTCGTCAGCGGCAAAGACAGCAGCCCTTTTTCCGTTGAAGTGGAATGGCGGGGCAAAAAAATTCCGGTCAAGGCCCAGCCTATGAAAAAGGTAGGGCTGTGGGAGGCCAGAGTCATGCTCGGCGTGCCCATTGATGAAACGAAAAAACAGGCTCTGATACTCCGCGTCACGGAACAGGACGGCAAAAAGGCTTCCAGTACGCGAACGGTGACGCCGGTCAAGGTGAAGTGGATCGAACAGCAGCTTTCCGTGGAACCCAGATTCGTCACTCCGCCCAAGGATGCCCAGGCGCAGATCGAAAAAGATCGCGCCCGCACCGGCGCCGTCCTCGCCGCCCTTTCTCCTGTTCCCGCCTGGAAACTACCGTTCCTGCGCCCGGTCAAGGGCACAGTGAGCAACTCCTTTGCCGGGCGGCGTGTCTTCAACGGACAGCCCCGCTCTCCGCACACTGGTACGGATCTGCGCGGCCCCACAGGTACGCCCATCCTGGCCGTGGCGGACGGGGTGGTGGTTCTGGCGGAAGCGCAGTACTATTCCGGCAACGCCGTATTTATCGATCACGGGCAGGGAGTGGTGAGCATGTACGGTCACATGTCCGCCTTTGCTGTGAAAAAGGGCGACAAGGTGAAGCGCGGCCAAGTCATCGGCAGGATCGGGGCTACAGGGCGCGTCACCGGGCCGCATCTGCACTCTTCGCTGTTCGTGCAGGGCGTGGCCGTGGACATTATGCCCCTGTTTGAAAGCAAACTTGAAGTCGTGGGCGGTCCTACCCCGGAAGTAGCACGTCTGCCGCAACCCGAGCCGAAAAAAGCCGTACCCGCGAAAAAGGCGACAACCCCGGCCAAGGCACCTGCAAAAAAGACCGACGCCTCTGCCGTCAAAAAATAAACGCCGCCAGAGCATTTCGATGACGAAATGCTCCTGAAGTCGTGCAGCGCGAGACTTCGCCGCGACGACGGAGGCGTGAAACCTGCGGGACAGAACATGGAATTCTGGTTGGCAGATACTTTCAACCGCAAAATACCCTAACCGGAACGGAACGAACATGGCAAAGAAAAAAGAAGACCCCGGTTTTGAGGAAAAGCTCCAGCGGCTCGGCGTCATTGTGCGCGCGCTGGAGGCAGGAGACTGCCCGCTGGAACAAAGTGTGGCCCTGTACAAGGAAGGTCTTGCCCTGGCGGCCTCCTGCCGGGATCAACTGGACAAGGCCCGGCATGATGTGGAAATCTACCGTCAGGGCCTGCTGCTTCCCTTCTCTCCGGAGCAGGCGCAGGAAGTCGAACATTCCGATGATGTGCCGGATACAGGCGAAGACGATACAGAGGTGCGCGCATGAGCGACGTCAACGATATACGGAGCGCGCTGGTGCAATTGGTGGAAAATGCGCTGGACGCGAGCTTTCAGGACGCTGCCGTTCCCGCCCGTCTTGCAAGGGCCATGCGCTACAGTTTGCTGGCCGGAGGCAAACGCTTGCGCCCGGTGCTGTGT
>JAEXGX010000218.1 GCA_023450535.1 Pseudomonadota bacterium
ATTTTCGGCCCGGCAAGATCCTGCAAAATAGACAGGGGGCGGCCTAGCTCTTTTTCCACAAATCGAATATCTTTAATGAGACGACGGAAAAACTCTGCGTCGCCATGCGAAAAATTGAGACGGAAAATAGAAGCACCGGCCTCTGCCAGGCGGACGAGCACCTCACGGGAGGCCGACGCCGGGCCGATAGTCGCAATGATTTTTGTGCGCATGTTTCCCCCTCAAGACAATAAACCTGACCGTGCCCGGCGTTTCCACCCTCGCGCCCGAACCTATCTCTGCTTGAAAGATGGATGGATTCTCGCAAAAAAAACTTTTTCTGTCGAGCATAGAGACTCCGGGCTTCCCTCGGAGGGGCGGAAAAAGGGGCAGGAAATTTTCGTTGCATCCAACCCCCGTGACGTTTATGTTTCAACCCGCGTTTGCTCGCTCGCCGACTGACCTCGTCGATACGGACGAAAGGCACCTATTTCCTGAAAAAAGAGGTATCCAAAGAGCACGTTACGTTTGAGTTGAAATGCTCAAGTCTGTTTGCCAGCCATGCAGTTTTTCAATCTCTCTTCCTGAAATATTAAGGCAGGGAGTTCAAGTCATCCTGTTCAACGCGGAACGACGGCATATTTTCCGTTAACCTGAACCGCATCCGACTGTTACGGAGTTTTTCATGGAATACAGTTTCTTGTCCCTCATTGCGGGAGCCACCCTTACTGTACAACTCATCATGGCGTTGCTGGTGCTCATGTCGGTGAGCAGTTGGGCCATTATTTTCGGCAAGTGGCTCAGCCTCGGATCCGCCGACAAAAAAGCCCGTGCCGGGCACGAGCGCTTTGAACGGGCGCGGGATCTGCGTGAAGCGGTGCAAAGTCTTGGCAGCGACCCTTCTTCCCCTCTGTATGCAGTGGCCCAACATGGCGTACTGGAGTTCAACCGCTCCAAGGAAGCTGGCGCAAGCGAGGCTGTAGTGGTGGATAACGTGCGCCGCGCCCTCTCACAAGGGGTAGGGCAGGAAATGAGCCGCCTTAACGCCTCTCTCGCCTTTCTCGCCACAGTGGCCAACGCTGCTCCCTTTATCGGCCTGTTTGGCACGGTTTGGGGCATCATGCATTCCTTTCACGCCATCGGACTCATGAAGTCGGCTTCTCTTGCCACCGTAGCTCCGGGCATTTCCGAAGCACTCATTGCCACCGCTATCGGCTTGATTGTGGCAATCCCGGCTTCCGTGGCCTATAACCTCTTTCTCGGAAAACTCGGCGGCATCGAAACCCGGCTCGTCAATTTCGCGGGCACCTTTCTGAACCGTGTCCAACGTGAACTGAACGCTCAGTCGGCCCGCACCGCTACCCGCCAGGGGGCATGATATGGGTATGAGCGTCGGCAAAAAAGGTTTTGTATCAGAAATCAACGTGACGCCCTTTGTGGACGTCATGCTGGTGCTGTTGATCATTTTCATGGTCACAGCTCCGATGATGGACCAGGGGTTGGATGTGGACCTTCCGGAAACAAAACAGGTGGATGCTCTGCCCTCCGACTCCGAGCATCTGACGCTGACCGTGCGCAAGGACGGCGCGATCATGCTGGAAGGCTACGCAGTACCGCTGGAAGAGCTGGAAAGCCGCCTGGCAGTGCTGGTCAAAGAAAAAGGACGTGCCTTGTTCCTTCAGGCGGACACGGCAGTGCCTTATGGCATTGTGGTTGATGTCATGGGCAGAATAAAGGCCGCAGGCATCGACAAACTCGGCGTCCTGGCCCTGCCCGCCGGGAGCGACTCCGCCCCCGATCAAACCGGTAAATCCGCCGCATCCCGCTGATTCGGCTGTACGGCTGCCCTCATGCGCATCGAAAGTATCATTTTTTCTCTACTGCTCCACGGGAGCGTACTCGCGCTCATGCTGTTCTGGCCCGGCGAACCTCCGGTGGATCTGCAACGGCAGTCTTATCAGGTGAGCTTGGTCATGGGCGCACCCGGAGGAGAAGAACTGCCCTCCCCTGTTCTCGGCGCAAGACCGGAAAAAACTTCCGACTCTCAACCCGAAAGGGGCGCAG
Organism: Pseudomonadota bacterium; assembly: GCA_023450535.1. Taxonomy (GTDB): domain Bacteria; phylum Desulfobacterota; class Desulfovibrionia; order Desulfovibrionales; family Desulfovibrionaceae; genus Mailhella. The sequence goes on from JAEXGX010000218.1 coordinate 2,044, forward strand.
CACTGCCTGACATGCAGCCGGATGCGACGCCCGAATTGCCCGCCCTTCCAGAAACGCCCCCAGCGCCCGACGCCCAACCCAACCTTCCCGTTCCTGTGGAAATTCCCGACCGTACCCCGGCTGCTGTGCCGGTCGCTCCGGAACCTGAAGCGCCGAAGCCCGAAAAAGAACCGGAACCGAAAGAAATTCCTCCGGAAAAAATTCCGGAGGCAGCAGCGTCCGAAAAAGAAGAACCCAAAAAGGAAACACCGAAAGAGGAACCGAAGAAAGAATCCAAAAAAGAAGAACCGAAGAAGGAGGAGCCGAAAGAGGAGCCGAAAAAGGAAACTCCCAAACCCGCCGCTCCTCCCAAGGAGCAGAAAAAGCCCGACAAGCCGCGCCGCAGTGCCCTTGACGATGCGCTGGCCGATGTCCGCCGGGAAACTCGTTCTTCTTCAGGCACCTCTTCATCTTCCTCATCCTCCGCATCCCGTGCTCTGGAGGAACTTGCCCGTGAAACCGGCAGCGGTGGCGTCGGAGGAGGCGGAGGCTCAGGAACCGGCCCCGGAGGAGGAGGCATTTACGATGTGTACGTCGCGCAGGTTATCCTTGCTGTACAGCCGAACTGGAGCATGCCCACCTATTCACGGGAAAATCTTATGGTCGGGGTGCGCATCAAGCTTGCCCCTGACGGAAAAGTGCTCGACTGCCGTATCGAGCAAAGCTCTGGCCGCCCAGACTTTGACGCGTCGGCCATAAACGCGGTACTACGCACCAAGAACCTGCCACCGCCCCCCACTCCTGCCCAACAGGATCTGCTCATCAGTTTCAATGCTCAACAACTGGCAGGCCGTTGATTTCGATTTGGATCGGGCTCTTTTCCGTCGTGTTCCCCTACCTGAAATGCGCCGGAAAAGAGCCTGTTTGTTTTTTACCGCTTTACGGCGAGCTTCGGTAGCCATTACCGTATCTTCTCAGCTCTTGAATGGCGACAGCAGAGATACCCTGCAACCGACTCCCGTTTTGGGGGACTGCCTGCTTCACCAGCAGCTTTCCCATACTGTTCACTGCGCCTCTTTTTGAGGGGGCACCGCCCATCGGCTCTCCCGCCATGCCTGGAGTCTTCAGGCAAGAAGACATAGAATTCAGATAGTTAACACAGGAAACAAACTCCTGCTATGCCCTCTTTCTGAAGACTGCTGACTTTATCAGCAGCCTCCCCAAGCTTCGCTTGCCGCATCCCCCTTCCTCCGTGTATACTGCTTTTATGCATGACCTTCATTACCGCAGCGGACAGAAGTCCCGCGTTTCCATGCTTCGCGCCGTCCCGGGCTTGCGGTCGGGGACGCTTCTTCTGGTATGCGCGCTTTCCGGACTATGCGCGTCTCCGGCCGAGGCACTGACCGCCAGCGCGGACTTCAATGCCGGCTACGGCGCAAAGGTAATGGAAAAGGTTCTCCAACACTGGACACGCCCGGCTGAAGCCAAAGGCCTCAGTATTGTCATTGTACGCCTTACAGGAGAAGGGCGCCCCTTTTCCTGTGAAATCAGCGTGAGTTCCGGCAATACTGCAGTGGATGACGCTATTTGTACGGCTGTGGCCAAAGCCGGTTATTTTCCTCCTCCTCCTCCGAACGGCTCTCCGGCGGAAGTAGCCATCAGTTTTTCGTATGATGACGCTGGCGGCTCCCCTCTCGACGGGGTTTCTTCCGAGGAAACATCACCGCGCAAAAGTTATGCCGATATCATCAAAGAAAACGCCTACCCCCATTTCACCATGCCCGAAGGCATTCCCCAAGGGGAATACAATGCTGTGGCAAGACTCATGATCCGGCAGGACGGCTCGCTTGCCGCCTGCCAGATGGAGCAAAGCTCCGGTATTCCTCAGCTTGATTCGGCCATTATGCGCGCCCTGCTGCAGCCAGGAGTCATTACTCCACCACCAGACGGACATGCCGCCAACGTAAGTCTGCCCTTTCTTATCCGGGCAAAATAGCGCGACGTACGGCAAAAACTGACAAAGCTATGCCGCCTTTACTTTATCTGTTTCCTTTTCCCCGCCGTATCCGCAGTAAGTCCGGCTCTCCTTCAAAGTATGCGGCAAGGAGTACTCATGATTCGTACCCGAATTTTTTTCCTTCTCCTGTTTTTCTGCCTGCTCTGCCCGTCCCCACTGCACGGCGCACCGCCTGCCACACCCGCCTCCCCCGAGGAACAGCAGACGCCGCCAGCAGTCCAGCCGGATGAAACAGTGCAGGATATATGGGAAGGCATCATGTCTACCCGCCTCAAACAATTGAAGAGGCTTCAGGCCGAAGCAGATGCCTTTCAACAGACGTTGAACGAGCAAGCCTCCAGCGCAGGAAAAAATTCCGGACGCGCGCGCGAGGAATATGAAAAGCTCTCTGCCATTGCGGAAATCAGCCGAAACATGCCCGCCGAACTCACAGTTCTGGTGGAG
>JAEXGX010000318.1 GCA_023450535.1 Pseudomonadota bacterium
GCCAAGCAAGAGAGGGAAAGGCCGAAGCCTTTCCTCTGCCTGTACTCCATGACAAACCCCGCTCCGCGGAGTTTGCCCCGCCTGCGGCGCACAGGCGCCGGGCGGGAAGGCACGAAACCCCTCGCTTAACGGTGCGGCCAAGCCGCAACCTGCTCGGGGTTATCGGCTTGCCGACATTTGTCGGCAAGCAAGAGGGGGAAAGGCCGAAACCTTTCCCCCTCTTTATCATCCGTGGTTCACGGACGCGTCGTCAAGTACCCCGTGCGGGGCATCAATTAGAACGCGTAGGTGAAGTTCAGGGTGCCGCGGAAAGCGTTTTCGTAGTCGCCCCACAGGTCGGTGTCATAATCCGTCACCAGATAGGCGAGCAACAGGTTAGCGGTCAGGTTCTGATACAGTTTGTAGCTGCTCAGGAAGTCGATGGACCACGCAGAGTCAGCAGTCGTCATGTAACCAACAGGAGAGCTTTCCTGCTTGAGGTTCCACACGCGATTGGTATTGTTGGTGCCCTGGAAGTAGGTCACGGACAGAGCGTGGGTGAGGTCTTCAATGAAGGAGACGTTCTTCACACCAAGCTGCACGCCCCAGGTGCCGCCGGGATTGCACTTGTCGATGGAGGCGGAGAGCAGACCGTTGGCGTCGAAGTAAATGGAGGAAGCATCAAACGCGCCGCCGTCATTCACGGTCAGCATGTTGCCGCTCTTCTTGGAGTCGGCGTCATCACCAGAGGCATACCAGCCCTTCAGGAAAGGAGTGGCGAAGCTGGTCTTCATTTCCGCGCCCAGGGCGGCGTACCAGCCTTCACGCTTGGCATAATCATCGGCATCGTTGCCGCTGTACAGGAAGTCAGCCGTGAACTTGAAGGGGTCGAACATGGTCAGTTCGCCGCCCAAGCCAACCCAGTACACGGTGGTACGGGAATCAGTGTCCACGCCGGAACCCAGCATATCCAAGTTGGCAGTGGCATTACCCTTCAGACCGACCATACCCCAAGGAGTAACCTTGAAGCCATCGGCGGCCACGTCAACGGCCACATAGGCGAGGTCAGCGCTGCTGTGGGCAACATGAGCGGTATTCCACTTGTTCAGCGTAGCAGAAGCGCGCAGCCAGCCGAAGGTCACGCCGACCATGTCGTTGATCGGAGCGTTGACCACCACACCGTCGATGACGCTGTCAAACACGGGGGAGCCAAAGGTGTAGGAAGGAGTGGTCACAACCTGACGGCCCATGCGCACCAGCACGTCGGTGTTGGGTACCATCCAGTCCAGATAGGCCAGACGCGCGGTCACGGTCTTGCCGGTGCCGCCCACGCCGCTGGTGCCCCAGCTATAATACGCAGGAGCGGCATCACCATTGGCCACCTGCAACTGCACGCGGCCGGACAGGGACTCGCTGGCAACCATATCGAAGTTGATACGAATACGCTGAGCAGCGTTGAAGGCACCATCATTGGAGTCCTTCACAAGCGCGTTTTCACCATACAGATTGTCGGTGAAAGAGAAGGAGGTCAGCCAGGAGCCGGACACCTTCATTTCCACGGCGGACGCGCCATTGGCGGCGGAGAACACCATGCCGGCGGCCAGAAGAAGCGTAACGAGCTTTTTCATGATACCACATCCTTGATAATAAAAAGTTGTTGAACCGCAGTAACGCGGACGCTTGAACGAACCCCTATTCGTCCAAACGCAAGCCGACTATAGCCGTGCTCTCATGCCCTGACAAGGGGTTTAAGGCATTTTCTGTAAAATTTTTTTGTTTCTCCCCGAGAATAGTGTGACTTTTTATACACTAATTATATCTAAACCATGTGATATTATTTGAAAAACAATTTATTTAACACACACTTCCCTACACTCCGGGGTGGCCTGTATACGCAAAAACACCGCCCGCCGCAGTAGCGGCGGGCGGTGTTTTTTTCTTTTTTACTCCGGCTCTTTCAAAATATTTTACAAGAAGCCGTTTAACGAGCCTCTTCCTTGAGCAGTCTGTTCCGTTCAAGAAGAAGCTGAAAAATCCACACCCCAATGGAGGGGACGCCGCCCTGTTCGTCCACCTTGAGCCAGACATTGCGGTCGTCCCGCGCCTGGAGCCAGCGTTGAAAGCGCACCGCAAGGCTCTTCATCCTCTGGCGTTCAGACACATTAATCCGCACAATGCTCCCCACCAGGGAAAGAGGGAGCGGCGGTTTCTCCGGCAGGGCAAAATCCCCTTTTATCAGCAGAACCTCTTTGGGAAGCAGCCGGGTATACTCCCGGCAGGTATCCAGCACATCAAGGCGCAGCCCTCCGGCGGAAAGATCCTGCAATTGAAAGGAATCCTCCTCCAATTGGGTCCAGCGCAGGCCGGGCACACCAGAGGGGTCGTCGCCGCTGGCCAGGGAGCCGTGCCAGACGCTGAAGCCGGGAATGCCCTCCTTACCCATATCAATCCGGACATTATGCCGCCGCTGATCGTGCCCCATATAATCGGGCATGGGGAAGGTCATATACTGGCCGCCGCGATCCCTGTGCAGAGCCTCCAGCTTGGTCGTAAAGTTGCACGGCACATTCCGCCTGCAGCCGCGCACGGTAAAATACACCTGCGTTTCCATGCCCACAGGCGGCAGGCGGGGCACGTCTTCCAGCAGGCATACAACAAAGCGCCGCCGGTCCACGTTCACGCACACAGAACGCAGTTGTGAAATCTGGTGCTTATTAAGAAAAAAGTCCAGGTGCAGGCAGACGCGCAGATCCCGCGCGAGATCAAGACAATACGAGATATAGTCCGGATCGCGGGAATCTCCTGTGAACAGCCGGTTTTCTTCATTTTTCTGTTTACGCGCGAATAGGGGCATGGTGTGCTTTATTTGGAGTAAAGGTGAAAAAAAACGGTCGACAGGTCAAAATGAAAGCTGACTGACCCTGCGCTTGACGCGCCGCGCAGGAAGTATTGCCCTGAACAGGCCGGGGTCGAACAGGGTTGAAACGCCAGAGGATAGAACCTGACCATAAAGCTTACGTTCTGACGCAAAAGATGTAAATACCGCTTCCGCCGCCCGAGTCACCCCCACATACAAAATTCTGGCCTCTTCCCGCAGGGTTGCCGCCTTCTCAGGGCTGTCAGGAGGAAATTCTCCCGCCGTGTATTGCGTTCCGTAAAAGGGAAGGATTCCCTCTTCCAGACAGGGCAGAAACACCGCTTTGAACTCCAGCCCCTTGGCCGCGTGGATGGTCATAATCTGCACTCTTTCGGCCCGCGCCCGCGCCATGTCCAGATCGCGCAGCAATGCCACAGAAGCCAGCAAGCTTTCCCAATTTCGCCCGGCTTCGACAAAACTTTTTTCCAAACCGCGAAACGCTGACGATTCGGTGAACAACGGAGCCCCCAGTTGGGCAACGCCATCAGGCAAAAACGCTTCCGATTCTCCGGTGATACGGGCCGCTTCCCGCTCCTTTTCCAGCGCCTCTACCACGCCGCGCGGCCCTCGTTCCCACGCTTCCGCAGGAAGCAACGCCAGAAACGCGGCCGCAGCATCGCTCTCATCCTGCACATTTGCCGCTGGTTCTCCCGGTAAATATCCTTCCGATAAAAACTTTTCCGGCGTCTTTGCACTGCGCAGACGCAGCAGCACTCCGCGCAACAGAGCATCCACCCCGGGGTCTGCCCAAAAAGCGTCTTCTTCCGGCACGGCGCAGGGTATGCCCCGTGCTTCGAGCGCGGCGCGCAACGGCGGCATCAGAGATTTCAGGCGCACCAATATGGCAATATCACCGGGACTGCATGATCCCGAAGCCAGGTGACAGCCCGCCAGTTCTTCGTGCAAGTCCGCCTGTTGATGGGAAGTGCCGCCAAGCAGGTAGGCGATGCGCCCTGCCACCCAACCCAGTTCATATTCCGCACTGGGAGCGGATAACCATTGCAGCGTGGCGCATTTGCCCGGCACACCCCGCAATTCACCACAGGCGGCTTTGCCGCCCGGCGCGCGCGACAAGCTGGCGCGGCCCGCGTCCAGCACAGCCTGCGCCGCGCGGTAACTTTCACGCAGAGTCAAGGTTTCCAGTTCCGGCCACATGGCACGGAGCGAGTTCTCCACATCCGCGTCCGCTCCCCGGAAGGAGTAAATGGCCTGATCCGGGTCGCCGATGCCGAAAAAGCCCGCGCCGTCACATGCTCCCCCCTGGGGAAGCAGTGCGCGCAACAGGGCCAGTTGCAAGGGAGAAAGATCCTGCGCTTCGTCCACCAGCACGTGCCGCCAAGGGGGCGTCAATTCGCCGGATTGCAACGCTTCAAGCCATTTTTCCAGCAAGTCTGCGTAGTCGGCCAATCCGCGCTCGGCTTTCCAAGCCTGATACCCCTCCGCCGCATGCCGGATTTCTTCGGGCAGATCTGCAACCTGCATACGTTCCCGCGCCAGAGAAAACGCGTCCCAGGCGCGCGCGGCGTCCCTGGTTTTCCACAAGGGGTTATGAGCGGCAAAGGACTTTCGGGCCGCCTCTTCCGGCAGGAGCAAGGGTGCAGGCCCGACCCAACGGCGCAGAGCCAGAGCGTGCAAGGTATCCGCTTCCGGAACCTCAGCCTGCATGACCACGGCGGGCATGCCCGCCGCACGCATAAACCGGGTCAGGCGTTCCCGCAATTCTCCCGCCGCACGCCGGGTAAAGGTCACTGCCGCCATATCCGATGCAGGAACGCCCTGTTCCAGCAAATACAGCGCCCGCCCGGCAAGCGTACGGGTCTTGCCGGCACCTGGCCCGGCCAGAATCAGCACGGGGCAAGGTTTTTCCAGACCGGCCCGCAGAGCCTGTTCCTGTGCCGGAGAAAAGACTGGGCGACCGGAAGGCGCAGCAGATGATGATACAGATGATTCAACGAGCGCAGAACTATTTCCGGCGCGCGCTTCACTCCTGCCCTGCTTTCTTTCCTGCATCGCGGCAAGACCGCCCAGCAAATCCCCCTGACCGGAAGGCAGAGTTTTGCGCCGGGCGCGCGGCACGCGCTCCAGTAAGGAAGGCGCCATCTCGCCCGGTTCAAACAGCCGGATCTCGCCGTATTCCCCGTCATAGCCGCCCCGCCGGATCACCTCGCCCGCGCGCATCCGCCGCAGGGCCTCGCCCAGCTCCGGCCAGTACGCGGAAAGTTCCGGCAGCGGCGTTTCCATGAGCACATCCACTTCCGACCCGAAACGCAACGTCAATTCCGCCAGCTTCAATTGCGGTTTACGGGTCTTGGGGCCGCAATGCAGCAACTCACCCAGAATTTCCGCCAGAGGAATAAGCGAGCGGAAGCCCTTGCCCGGTTCGGGCGGGGCCGTGCGATCCGCCAGCTCCAGCACGCGGTGCAAAACCCCCACAGTCAAAGGTTTGCCGCATACCGGGCAAATATTGTTCAGCTTCATGCATTCCAGGGGATCAAGCATGACATTGCACGCACGATGCCCGTCCAGGTGGTACTTTCCCTCGTCTGGAAAAAACTCCAGCGTACCCGCGTAGTCCGCGTTTTCGCCTTTCAATGCCGCGAACATGCCGTCGTACGAAAAAGAGCCGGAAAACAAGGTAGCCTCGCGCGCGAGGTTTTCGCCGGAATGCGCGTCAGAGCTGGACACCATGGTCAAGCCGTCAAGCTGGCTCCAGCAGCGGTTCATATCCGGATCGGAAGAAAGTCCTGTCTCTACCGCGAAAATATGCGGCGTCAGGTCTTCAAAACATTCGTTCAGAGAATCAAAACCGGATTTCGATCCGAACAGCGAAAACCACGGCGTCCAGATATGCGCGGGGATCATGAAGGCTCGGGGGATTTCCAGCACCATATCCAGCAGATGCCGCACATCCAGGCCGAGAATGGGCCGTCCGTCCGAATTGAGATTGCCCACGGCGGCCAGCTTTGCGCATAATCTGTCCGCCGCGTCGAAATCCGGAACGTAAACAAGACTATGCACCTTGCGCACGGCCCCGTTCTTTTTGTAGATGGAGCTGATTTCCGCCTCCAGCACAAAACGCGGCGGCGTAAGTTCCATTCCGGCAAGAGCAGGAATCTCCCGCTCCACGTCAGCAGCTCCAAGCGGCTTTTTCAACCGGAAAAAACCGCTTTCTTCGTCAAAGTCCAGAGCCTCGCGCAATTCTTCCCGCCAGACAGGATGCGTAAAATCTCCGGTAGCCAGCAGGTCAATGCCCTTGGCTCCCGCCCATGCGGCCAGATGGGGTATGGTAAGGCGGGTACTGGTCGCCCGGGAAAATCGGGAATGGATATGCAGATCAGCGCGCCATGTTTTCATCAAAAATTCCTTTATAGTTTGAAACCTCCCCCTTCAGGGGGAAAAGCGGACTTGACAAAACGGCAAAGCCGATGAAATCCTTTTTCGTCCTCCCCTTCAGGGAGGGGCAATCCGCACGCCCCCTGTCCGTCGGCTGCGGAGTCAGTCGGAGGATGGGGCGACTGTGGATTGAAACATTCTCTTGTTCCTTTGTCTTCTCCGGGGCGATCCTGACGCCAAAAGCGGACGAAACAAGTCTAGCGGAAAAGCTCTCCGGCGGAAAGCTCCGTCTGCCAACTTGCCCCGCACGGAAGGGCGGAGTACGTTAAAAACTCCTCTCCTGCAACGTTGTACACCACCATGACGTTAACAAGCTCCGAGGCCCGCGCCCTCTTTCCCTCCGGCCTGTTCCAACCTGAAGCATCCTTCCGCTTCAGCGCCGATGCCCTGCACCTTGCGGACTTCGCTCTCTCCGCGCTGAAGGGCGAAGAAAACGTAGCGGATCTTGGCGCAGGATGCGGCGTCATCGGCCTTGCCCTGCTCCTCCGCCAGGAAACTCTACGCGTGGTCGCGGTAGAACGGGAGGAAATCTTGGCCGAAGCAGCCCGCATTAACGCCGGGCGGCTTGGCCTTGCCCGGTACAGCGTTTTGTGCGGCGACGTGGCGGACAGAAAAAACCTGCTTGCCGCCCGTAACCAACTGACGGAAGTCCCCTGCCCCGACGGCCCTCCGCTGTTTGACGCCATAGTCTGCAACCCGCCGTGGCGTACTCCCGGCGCAGGCCGCTCTTCGCCTTCGCTCCTGCGCCGCACAGCTCTGGAGGCAGGGCAGGGATTCGGCCCTTTTCTCTCCGCCGCAGATGGGCTTCTTGCCGTGCGCGGCGCACTTTTTCTGGCCGTTTCAGCGGACAAAATCACGCAGACACTCCATGAACTTCCGGCGCGGCTGCATCCCGTTCGTCTGCGCTTTGTCCATCCGCTCAAGAACGGAAAAACAGCCCCTGCAACGCTGGCTCTGCTGGAAGCGCGCAAGGGCAGCCGCGCGGCCCTGGCGGTGGAAGCTCCGCTGATTTGTCCGCCGCGCTATATACACAACCCATCCAAAAAAAACACGACCGCATCCCCCCCAAGAACGGTGGAAAACGGTCGTTTTGCAAAAGCATTCAGAAACAGCAATCGAATGATTTCGCTGTATTTAAATTTTGAGGTGGTGAGGTGTTCGGTGGCTCAGGTGAGGTGCGGCAACCTGCGTTGCCGCAAAGGCAGCCCGTGGTCGTCAACGGGCACGGCCGAAGCTGCTGATAAAGTCCTTGAGGGGGCAAACCGTAAAGGAAATGTTCATAAAGAACGTTTCTCGCTGAACATGGCCCGGCGGACGCAGACAGATGGCCGCCGGGCACCCTGGGAACGCGTTTTACTGCGCCACATTCCCCTCCGCCCCTGCGGATGCGGGATCGTCTTCGGAAAGCTCGTCGCCAAGGTCCACCACACGGCCCTGCATCCAGAACGCAAGATCCACCTCGTCCCCCTCCTCCGGTTCATATCCGTTGCAGATGCGTTCAGGTGCGAACATGAGGAGGTTCAGCCATTTGTCGTCCTTGCCGAAGCTCGCGCTGAAGCAGTAAATCTTCTCTTCCGCACCTTCCGGCCCAAAATTGAAGCTTTCCACCTTGCCGAGGGTCATACGCCCCTCATATTCAGAACAACGCGCCGCAGGCTGAAGCAGATTACTGCCCCGCAAGGGGATTTTGAGCGGCGGCACATCCAGCCGTCCCTTCCCGGGGTTGGCGTCCAGCCATTTCTTCGCCCAGGCTTCATATACCGGCCCCTGCGTCACGGTAAGCTCGTCCAGCAGGGCGCGGCGGATGCCATAACACAGCCCGGAGAGATAAAACACCTGCGTCACGCCGGGAGTAAGATCTACCTTGGCGTCACGGTAAAACAGCGGGTCAAAGAACCAAATCGGCGCGCCGTCGTCATCGGGCTGGGCCAGAACCTCGCCCACCCGGCCCTGCATGCCCGTCTTGCCCTGTTTCCAGGGGTAGGTCTCCCCCACGGTCAGTGAGTTGGCAAAACCTTCCAGAAAAGGGAACACGCCCGCAGGCTCCAGGCGCGCGTCTTTCGGGCCGGCAAACACCACACCCGCGCGCAGCAGCGATTCCTTGGGCCATGCCATGAGGAAGGTTTCCCGCTCACCCTCTTCTATACGCCAGATCGGACGAGTACCACCCTCCGCCACCGTGGTACCGATAACGCCGGGAATCAGATCAGGAGATTTCAGCAGGGTGAACCACTTGTCGCCCATGCTTTCAAGATGTTGACTCATAGAGGCATCCCTTTTTCTCAAACGGTTGACAAAGCCCGTTGCGCGGAATTCGCGCCGTCCGCAGCGCGGCGCGCCGGACGGTCAGGCGGAAAAATCGATTGTCGCAACACAGCTCCAGGCACGCCGGAACCATATCTTTTGACTTATTAACACAAAGGACGGGCGGGGTCTATGTGTGCGGCAGGGGGTGTTCCGGCGTTTCTTTTAGCGTTTTTCCGCCTGAGTTTTGCCTCCCCCAAAAGCAGATCATTTCCCATCTTTTTCAGATGTGTCAGACTTTTTGCGGGCTGGAACAGCGCTGCGGCCTTCTTCGTTCTCAAAAAAAGAAGAATCAGGCATACAGTCCACGCCCTTGCCCAGGCCGCACCGCCAGGTGTTCACAATACGCAGGCTGACGAGAAGCAGCCCCAGCACGTTGAACGCCACAAAAAGACGCAAATCCAGCCGCATTCCCTCCAAAAAAGGTTCCGCCATGTCCGGGCCGGCTCCATGAGTGCCAAGATAGCGAGTCATGGTTGCGGAAACAATGATCAGACTGATCAGCATGCCCAGTGTGCGCATGGTATTGGCCAGCCCCGATGCTTCCGGAGTGTGGGCAGCATCCACGCTACGCACAATGGACAGAGTATTCGGCCCGGCGAAAAATGCCAGCCCAACCCCGATAATGCACTGGGTCAGGCCCACAAAATACAGGGAAGACTGCATGTCCAGACGGGTGGAGAGCAAGATGCCCGTGCCGGAAAAGGCCAGCCCTATGGCGGATACCGGGTCCGGTCCAATACGGTCGCTCAATTTGCCCGCCAGAGGAGAAAGCAAAGATTGCGCCACGCTCTGCAAGGCCACGAAAGCCCCTGCTTCCAACGGAGTGAGGAAACGCAACTGCTGAAGATACAACATGAAATAGTACAGCAGGCCATTGATGGAACCAAAATTCACCAGCGCGGCAAACAGGCCGAGAATCAAAGAAGGGTGCGCGGCAATGAAGCGCACGTCCACCACTGGACGCACCACATGAAGTTCCACAAAAACGAACAGGACAAGGACAACACCCCCGCCGATGAGAAACCAGCTTGCAAAGTCATAGCGCCCCACACAGCTTGCGCCCACGGTCAGCAGCACAAAGCCCGTTCCCATCACGCTGATGCCCGGCAAATCAAGTTTGGTCGGCACGGGGATCGGCTGCATCTTGACCGTGCGGAAC
>JAEXGX010000294.1 GCA_023450535.1 Pseudomonadota bacterium
AGGTTGCATTCTTGGCAAAAACAATGTGCGCCTGAGCCTTGGCATGCCCTCATGCGGTTTGTTTCCTGTCCATCAGATAAAGATCTGGCAAAAGGGGGATGGAGTGTTTTCAAATCTCCTTTATGGATGGTAAAATGTTCGTAAATAAACATGACGGGCATGGTTCTCATATTGATTTATAGCCAAATCTGTGCCATTTTAAATAAGTATATTGTTTTTAGTATATTATGTGAAAATAAGGCATAGAATAACAACGGTTCCTGTTAGTTTTTTCTAACGAAATCGTTAATCAATGCTAACAAAATACCTATGTTCTGATTTTCTTTGTAGTTCTGGATGGTAAATCGTTAATAAATATTAACGATTTGTGAGGTAAGGAACATGATTCATTCTGATTTATCTTCCGAAGATCTACTCAATGTTCTGAATTTTTCTTGTGACGGTATTTTTATTTATGATTCAGCATTAAGGTTGGTCTATGCCAATAAGGCTGCTATGGAAGGGTGCCAGCTTGATGTGACGGCTTTGGGCAGATATTGGAATGAACTGAAAAAATACGGATATTTTTATGGGAACGCCGCACTTGATGTATATTTGAATAAAAAAGAATATCATTCTGAATTTATTACACGTACAGGCAAGCATATGCTGTGTACGGCAACGCCGATTCTTGATAAGAATGGTAATATTAAATATATTATTTCAAATGTACGATATATTGCAAGTATTAATAGTATCAGGCAATCTCTTCTCAATAAACAAAAAGACAAGATAAACAGTGAAAAAGATTTTATCTATGCAAGCCCGCAAATGAAGGAAATAGCATCAGTTCTTGGACGGGTTGCCCAGACAGATCTTCCTGTTATTCTTTGTGGAGAAACGGGTGTTGGTAAAAGCGATCTGGCGGAACAGATTCATAATCAGAGTCTGCGCGCGGAGTCTCCGTTTATTGCCATCAATTGCGGGGCTGTCCCTCCTTCTCTTTGTGAGGCTGAGTTTTTCGGATACGAAAAAGGAGCCTTTACCGGAGCGGATAAAATAAAAGTCGGGATTTTTGAAAGCGCCGACAACGGCACTCTTTTTCTGGATGAAATAGGGGAACTTCCGCTTTTTATGCAGGTAAAGCTGTTACGAGTGCTGCAGGAAAGAAAAATAAAGCGTCTGGGAAGTACAAAAGAAATAAAGATAAACGTTCGTATTATTACTGCAACAAATAAAAATATAAAGGAAATGATTAACAAAAAACAATTCAGGGAAGATCTTTTTCACCGCCTGAATGGTTTTGAAGTAGTCATACCCCCATTGAGGGAAAGGAGGGAAGACATAAGATTACTGATAGATTATTTTCTTCATCAGTATAATATAAAATATTCGACATCTAAAAGCCTGTCTCATGAACTACAGGCAGCCCTTGAAGAATATTCCTACTTTGGCAATGTCAGAGAATTATCCTATCTGATTGAACGGCTTGTTGTGCTCAGTGCGGATAATATTATCGATTGCCGCTTTCTTTCGGAGGAAATGATGCCTTCCCGCTCTTCTTCCGAGGAAGTCATTCCTTTGAAAAGGGCACTGGAAAACACGGAAAAAAATCTCCTGATCAAGGCGAAACGTCGCTACAAAACAACCCGCGCCATAGGAAAAGTGCTGGGGATCAGTCATGTCAGTGTCGCGCAAAAGCTGAAAGCGTATAATATTGTGTAATGCGCTTTACTCCTCTGTTCCCAAAGGGGCTCAGCGTGTGACGCTTTCCACAATGGTCCGGATTCGCTCGTTCGGCAGACCTTTTTTGACTGTAAGGCAATAGCTGTATCCGTTGTGTTCCCAGTAGGCCACGAATACAAGGCCATCCCGGCCGCGGACGAGAACCGGGATTGATCCTGCATGCAGGGTTTTATGCCCGGCATAATTGTTGTAGTCGCCGCTGAGCATGGTCGCCGCCGCATCCCGATTTCCGCCAAGAGCGGGCGCCACCCGGTACAGTACCTGCCGGATGCCTTGCTCATACAGGATCTGCGCCAGTTTCGCGCCCTGGAATTCTGCCACGGCGATATCCACCATCTGGTAACCTGCGGGCAGGGACGGAACGGCGAAATCCCCGCCGAATGCCGTCCGGGCTTCCTGTATACTGCCGCAGGAAATAAAGGGATTGGGCATGGATACGGGATTGTCCAGTTCTGGGGCGGATATTGAACTATCCGATGCGCAGGCACTTGTCAGAGACAGAAAAACTAAAAGCAGAGCGCTGCTCAACAAGACTTTTTTCATCAAAAATTCCTTTGCGGAAGGAATGAAGGTGCGGGAAAACGGCGCATTTTACTCCGTCATAGTGTTTCAAACGAAAACACTCCGGATTTTCGTGTTTCGTTACGCCTCCGGCTCTTCGAACAGCGGGTCTTCTTCCGGATACATGGCTTCGTAGCGGGCCTTGTATTCCGTATAACGGCCTTCCTGGATCGCCTTTCGCGCCCCCTTCACCATGTTCAGGAAATAGGTGAGGTTGTGCAGAGAATTGAGCCGGAAGGAGAGAATTTCTCCGCTGACGTACAGGTGCCGCAGATACGCACGGGAGAAGGTGCGGCAGGTGTAGCAGCCGCATTCCGGGTCGAGAGGGCCGTCATCTTCTGCGAACTCTTTCCGCTTGATGTTGATCTTGCCGCAGGAGGTATACAGCGTACCGTTGCGTGCGTTGCGCGTGGGCAGTACACAGTCGAACATGTCTACGCCTTCCTCAATGCCGTGCAGAATATCCAGAGGCGTGCCCACCCCCATGAGGTAACGGGGTTTTTCTTTGGGCAGAATGGGATGGAGCTGGCGCAGGCAGCGCAGCATGATATGCTTGGGTTCGCCCACGGCCAGCCCGCCAATAGCGTAACCCTCGAAGCCGATATCCATAAGAGCGCGGGCCGACATTTCGCGCAGATCCGGGAACGCCTCGCCCTGTACGATGCCGAAAAGCAGGTTGCCCGCCGTGCCTGCCGGGTAGGCTTCGCGGCAGCGCCGCGCCCAGCGCGCGCTGAGTTCGGCGGCCTTGCGGGCATCGTCATGGCTGGCCCCGAAACCGATGCACTGGTCAAGCTGCATCATGATATCGGAATTGAGATTGCGCTGGATGGAAATGACTTTTTCAGGCGAGAAGAAATGCTTTGAGCCGTCCAGGTGAGAACGGAATTCCACCCCGTCTTCCGTGATCTTGCGCAAGCCTTCCAGGCTGAAGACCTGAAAGCCTCCGCTGTCCGTAAGGATGGGTTTACGCCATGCATTGAATTCGTGCAGCCCTCCGCGCCGGGCAACCAGTTCGTCGCCGGGGCGCAGGTAGAGGTGGTAGGTATTGCCGAGGATAATCTGCGCGCCAATGGCCTCCAGATCGTCTGGGGCAATAGCCTTGACACTGCCTACTGTGCCCACGGGCATGAAGATGGGGGTTTCAATGGGACCGTGCGCGGTGTGCAGCAATCCGGCGCGGGCGTTGCCGTCCGTGGCCAGAAGATGAAAGGTGCCGGGAGTGTCGCTCATGGATGATCTTTGCGTCAGGTGTAAAAGCAGGGCGAGCGCATCTGAATGCGCGAGTTCTGGCGGCCTCATTCCTCACAAAGTGAGGAATGAGGCTCAAAAAACACGAGGAGGTCATGGCTTTGCCGTGCCGTTAAACGAGTGCTTTTTGTGTGCCTGGGTAAGCATTCCATACTACAATATCGTGTTATCATGTTTCAATCCACAGCCGCCCCCATCTCGCCGACTGACTCCGCAGCCGACGGATAGGGGGCGTGCGGATTGCCCCTCCCTGAAGGGAGGGGTTACAAAAGAGGATTTCATCGGCATCGCCGTTTTGTCAAGTCCACTTTTACCCCTGAAGGGGGAGGTTTCAAACCATAAAGGAATTTTTGATGAAACTGAAATTTAGATGAGCTTGCCTTGGGTGCAAAAGGAGAAGTATGTCAGGCCCGGATCGCGGCGAGCCAGGCCAGAAGGGGAAGGAGCAGGGCGATCAGGCCGAGAAGAATCTGCAGGGCAGGGCGGGGGACGCCGCGTTCCCGCAGAACGTATCCGGCGATTAAACCCAGACCGACCCCGGCAACCAGACCAAAAATGTGGGCGGCGTAGTCCGTGCGCTCACCTTCCGTGCCGAGCATGGCCAGCAGAGCCAGAGCCGCTCCCAGTGGCAAGAGGGCCTTGCGCCAGCCGCCGTGAGCCAGCCCTTCGCGCAGCGCGCTGTCCGCGCCGATGATTCCGGCCAGGCTGAATACAGCGGTGGAGAAGCCCAGGCTGACGTGATAGAGCGGACGGTACAGGGTATTGACCGCATTGCCCAGTGTTCCGCCCAGAACAGCCAGCAACAGGGCCAGCCCCAATCCCATGCGTCGGGCGGCCAGCCCCAGCAGCAGCCCGCCGAACAGCAGATTGCCGAAGAAGTGTTGTGCGTCGGCGTGCAGGGTCAGGGCTGTGACGCAGCGCCAGTATTCGTGGTTACGGATCACGCGGGCCACATCCAGTGCGCCCATGTTCCGCCACAGTTCCGCCCAGTTTTGCAGGGCGGCAAAGCCCTTGCCCGCACTGTCCGGCAGGAGCCACCAGCCGGAAATGAAGCCCTGCCAGAGCAGAAAGAGCAGCAGGACAATGAGCGTCCAGTGCAGATTGCGCTTCAGCGGCAGGGGGGCGGGCAGGCCGCGCAGACTTTCCGCCGTGACGGCCGCCAGTTCGGCTCGGGCTATGCGCTCAAACAGGGCGGGCACAAAGAGGCGGGCGTTCGTCCCGTGTCCATCCGCCATCCAGGGGATGCCTTTGGCGTCCAATGCGAGTTTCCACCAGGCCAGCAGGCGGGGCGGGGGCGTTGCGTCCGGTATCCGGCCGCGTGCTGGTTCCCCGTCGGGACCGGTAATGCGCCCGTCCACCACGCGCCAGAACACTGGAACAGTGCCGGAGCGGCGGGCGGCCCGGATACGGTTGCGGGGCTTGCGCTGCGCGGGGCGCAGTGCGGAAAGGACCCGGCGGGAGGAGGGAAGACGGCGTGTGAACATGGCGGAGAGCGGCGAATACAAGAAAAGGCGGAGCATGCGCCCCGCCCTGAAAATTCCGTTTGCCGGCACAGGAGCCAGACGGCGTTATTCGCCCTGTTTGGCTTGAACGACAGGCTTGCGCACAGCGCCGCCGCGTATGCAGCGGGTGCACACGGTGATGCAGCGCACTTCACCGTTGTCGAACTGGTGGCGCACATTCTGAAGGTTGGGGTTGAAGCGGCGCTTGGTCTTGATATTGGAATGGCTGACCAGATTGCCGACTTGAGCCTTCTTGCCGCAAATTTCACACTGTTTGCCCATGACGTCCTCCTATGGATGCCGCCCTTGCCGGGCAGTCAGGATACTTTTTTCCTCCCTGTAAGGGAAGGACTGTTAGGAATACCGTCTCACCCCGAAAAAGGCAAGTTAAAAAAGCGAATCGTTTTGTATTACAGAGCATACTGGTATTTTACCTGCAGGGAAATATGGATGGGATCCGGGCCCAGAATATCTGGGCGGCGTATTACTCCGCTGGCCGCGCGAATGGCGCGCAGAGCCGAGGCATCCAGTTCCGGTCTGCCGGAGCTGGAAATGATCTGCAGGTTATGAAAGGTGCCGTCACTCTGTACGGAGAACGCGCAGAGGGCCACACCGATAAGTCCGGTATCGCCGGAAATGAGCCGCCTGGCATGGATCGCGTTATCTACGTCCTCAATATAGCGCAGGTAGGCGCGGCGCTTTCGATCGAGCTGCTCAGCTTCTTCCCGGTTGTTCGCCGAGACGGATTCCATGCCTGTCCCCTGCCGCGCTCCGTTTGGCAGGGCTGAGGACTCCATATCCATTTCTAAAAGAGTGCGGAAGGCATCTTTTTCCGGTTCACAGACGGGATGCCAGAGGGCCAGCGAAAAATGCAGGAACAGTGCGATGCTTATGCCTGTCCAAAGACGTTCGCGGTCGGTCATGCCGCATTACTCCTGCGGAACATCCTGATCACCGGGACGCGAGGTCGCTACCATGAGTTTTTCCCCGCCCAGCATGCGCACTTCATCCACCACAAAGATGAGAGCATCCACAGGCGCCCGGGGTGCGGCTTTGAGCACGAGTTGCCCCGGTTCCTTGCGGAAGCCCCTCACGATATCCTGAAGCTTGTAGCGCAGGAATGCCCGTTCTACAGGAACGCCGTCGCAGAGGAAACTGCCGTCTTCATTCAGCCGTATCTCCACCACCCGGCCAGCCAGTCCCTCGCTGCTCCGGGCGGGGGGCAGGTCTATATTCAGCCCGCGCACGGCAAAGGCAGAGGCTATGATAAAGAACAGCAGAAGAATGAAGATCACATCCATGAACGGCGTGAGGTCGAGATCCGCATTATGGTTGCGCCGTGGCCGCAGGGCAAGCATGTCAGCCTTCCTCCGGCAGAGCCAGAATGGTGTTGGCCGCCTCGGACAATGCGGCCGCCACGTCGTCTGCCCTGTGCTGGAAATAATGCAGGCAGAACAGGGCCGGGATGGCGATGAACAGACCGGTGGCCGTGGTGATGAGCGCCTGCCAGATACCGCCCGCGAGCTGGTTCATGTTTACCCCGGCCTGTGCGTTCGCAATTTCGGAAAAGGCGGAAATCATGCCCAGAACCGTCCCCAGAAGGCCCATGAGCGGCGCGAGCCGGGCCAGAATGGACAGCAGGGAAAGGTGTTTTTCCAGTTTTTTTATCACGGCTTCGCCTTCAATACGGAGGGCAGTTTCCTTGCCGGGGTGTTTGCGTTCCATGATGTCAGCAAAGCGGTGTAACATGGAAACCTTGCGCAGTGCTTCCAGCAGGGGCGCGATATCCCCTTCCACCGCCTGCTCAAGGCGTCCGGTAAAGTCTTTCGATGGGAAAGGACAGGAGGAAAGCAGCAGGATACGTTCTGTCACAATGGCCG
>JAEXGX010000299.1 GCA_023450535.1 Pseudomonadota bacterium
CAGAATACCTGGCGGACGGAGGGGATGGCTATGATATGCTGGCTCATGCCTACAGGCCGCCCTGCGTACCTCTTGGCTTAACGGACTTTATGTTGCAGGAAATAACCAGCGCGGGAGAAATTGCCCCTCGCGTGGACGGTCGCCTGAGCGTCGCACCCGGTGCGGCGCCCCGGAACTGACATGCAGGCGGACGGAGGAGTCATGCGTTATGCTGCCGAAAGAAACGGGAAAGGAAGGTTCAGCCTGGTCCGCATTATCAGTGTAGGCCTTGTGCTCATGCTCATGCTTTTTGCCGGTGTGCTTACCATCAGCCTGCATAGCTTGAGTACTGTAAGCAGCAATGTCGAGAATCTTGCTTATAATTCATTGCCCGCTATTTCTTCCGGATCAGAAGTAGCCACACATATCGGCCGTCTCATGGAGCAGGCGAGCCGCCTCGCCAAGGCGGATACGCGCGCGGAAATTAATATTATTGCCAGAGAAATTGCGGAACAGTTCCGCCACATCCGTACCAGCGCCGATGCCGAACTTGAGCGGCAGGACTGGCTCTTTCGCTTGAAAATGCTGGAAGATGCCCTGGATGAATTGCGCAGTATGGGAGAAAAGCGGATGGAGGCGTTGAAGCAGCTTGAGGCGGCAAGGGGCAGGCTGGATGCCCTGGCCCACAGAGCAACCCTCCTGGCGGAGGGGGGGCTCAGTAAGGCCGTAGCCGGGCAAGCACCGCTGTTCAATGACTGGATGGATGCGTTCTGGAAATTGAGTTTATTGTCCGGAACCATGTACAATCAGCATGACATGCGCTCTTTCAGCATGTTGGAAAACAAGCTGCGAACCCGTTATGCGGCGTGGATTTCATTGGACTTGCCGCGCGAAGCGACCGACGCCTTTGCCCGCTTTGAAGCGGAGACGCAGGCAGAATTGTTTGGCGACAAGGGCTTGCTGGAATCCTTGCGCGCCGTGGCCACACTGGACGGCTTAAGCACCGGCAAGAGCAATTTCGCCCGGGCTCTCGTGAACGAAGTCAATATGGCCAAGCTCAATTCGTTCAGACAGACGCTGCATGAAGCGCGGGATGAGGCCGATACTCTGCTGCAGGATATCCAGTACAGCATTTCAGCCATTACCGCCCTGGCCCTTGGGGCCATATTGCTTGGATTTGCAGGCATTGTTTTTACCCGCCGCCGCCTGCTTGGCCGTCTGACCCGGCTGAATCGGGCTGTGCTGCGCCGTGTAGACGGGGATACAGCGCCTCTGGATGAAAGCGGAGAGGATGAAATTGCGGAAATCGCCCGCTCCGTCAACCACTTTGCCGGAGCGCTGGAAGAGGTTACGCGCGAGGCTCAGGCTGCCAACAAGGCCAAGGGCCAGTTCCTTGCCAACATGAGCCATGAAATTCGTACGCCCATGAACGCCGTGATTGGTTTTTCCCACCTGCTTACTCAGACCCGGCTGGACAAACGTCAGGCCGACTACATGAAAAAACTGAATGCCGCCGCGCATTCCTTGCTCGGGATCATCAACGATATTCTTGATTTCTCCAAAATTGACGCCGGGCGTATGTCCATAGAGCAGGTGGAGTTTTCCCTGCGCGAGGTGGTACAAAGTTCCTTGACCCTCATTTCAGCCAAAGCCGACAAAAAGAGGCTGGAACTGGGGATGGACATCGCTTCCGATGTGCCGGATATGGTGGTGGGTGATCCCTTGCGGCTCGGTCAGATACTCAACAATCTGTGCGGCAATGCGGAAAAATTCACCGAAAAGGGCAGGATACGGGTCAGTGTGCACAAGGAAGAGGAGTTTAATGATCAGCTTCGTCTGTTCTTTGAAGTGAGCGATACGGGCATAGGTCTTACTCAGGAGCAGTGCGGCCGCCTGTTTCACGCGTTTTCCCAGGGGGATAGCTCGACCACAAGGAAGTTCGGCGGCACGGGGCTGGGGTTGGCCATATGCAAGATGCTGGTCGGACTTATGGGGGGTGATATCGGCGTCCGGAGTGAATACGGCAAAGGGAGCGTTTTTTATTTTTCCATTCTGCTCAACCGGGCGGAAGAACATGATAGCTCCTTGCCTTGTGGCCCGGGTGCGGAACTGGGGGCGGATGAACTGGCAGAGCTGGGCGAGGCAAACCTGGATTTGCGGGGTCTGCCCGTGTTGCTGGCAGAGGACAGTCCCATCAACCGGGAAATAGCAGTTGAGCTGCTCAGCCATTTGGGGCTTCAGGTAGACGAAGTGTCCAACGGCCTGGAAGCTCTGAAAATGGCGGGGCAAAAGGATTACAGCCTTATTTTCATGGATGTGCAGATGCCGGAAATGGACGGCCTTGCGGCAACGGCCAATATCCGTGCCCTGCCCGACGGCAGAGGCCTCAAGCCTATTATTCTGGCCATGACCGCCCATGCCCGTTTCGATGACCGGGAAAAAAGCCTTGCCGCCGGAATGGATGATCATCTGGTCAAACCGATCAACCCGGAAGAGCTGGAGGCGAAAATCCGCTTCTGGCTTGCCAGCCGCCAGCGTAAATAATCCTTTTCAGGTTGGATTAAAACTTCCGCAGCATTCGTTCCAGCTTCCGGTGGCCGGGGCAGACGCGTTCAAGCAGGGCATGGAACGCGGCGCTGTGATCCATGCGCCGCATGTGGCACAGCTCATGCAAAATGACATAGTCGGCCAGAGCCGGGGGAAGGGTCATAAGCCGCAGGGATAGTGTTATGCGGCAAAACACCGTGCCTCCGTGTTGACGGCGCGCGCAACTGCCCCAGCGGCTTTTGAGTTCGCGTACGACGATATCCGGCAGAGGCATTCCGTCTTCCAGCGTATGGCAGACAAAAGGATGCAGTTCTTCCAGGCGTTGGAGCAGAGCCTTTTTCCACTCCTGGCGCCGTGCTCCGTCAGGGAGAGGGGCAGGTGCCGGGCGGGCGGAGATTTCCGTTTTTTTGCGTTCGATCCAACCCCGTTTTTTGCAGGCGAAATCCAGCGCCTCAGCGTCCGATAAAAAACGGGGCGCACGCAGGATCACTTCGCCATTGGCCCGCACTTTCAGGCGCAGGGTGGAAAAGCCGTCTTTCTCCAGGGTCAGGGATAGAGCGGGCAGCTCAGCTTCAGCGGGAAGCTCGATGCGGTAAACGAGTTTACTCTTGCAGCGGGGCTTGGGGGGCGAGGTTTTGCGGCGCGCTTTTTTCGGAACAGCAAACATGTCCGCAAGTTTTCGCATGATTTCGCCGGAACGGTTCACTCTGCAAGCCATGCGCGAGAGGTGGGGAACCAGAGCAGAACACAGGCCGCAAGGGCCAGAAGTGCGCGACTCAGGGCGAAAACGGCGTCAGACAGAGGCAAATCAAGCGGAAGCCAGGCAAGCCCCGCAATAGGGCCGGTCACGCAGAGTACGGTAAAAATCACCCGCATACTCCTCAGTCCGCGGCGGAACAATAACCAGGACGAAGCGGCGAGAAGGAAGAAATCCAGAGGGTGTCCGAATGTTCCGCCGGGAGTTCCCGAACCGTCCGCATACGGGGAAAGAGGGGATGTGAACAAGCCCAACAGTGCCAGGGTCCAGGCCAGAGCGAAAAAGACGAGCATGCTTCGTGGCGGAGTCGCATGACGTATGACCGGAGGCAACAGAAAGGCCGCGATGCTCCAGGAGATCCAGAGCAAAAGGCAACAGACAAGAGCCTGAATCCGGGACAGCAAGATGGGTACGTATACAGGGTGAAAGGTGGGCAGAAAAAGCTGAAACATCCATGCGGAAAAAAAGAAAAGTACGACGAACAACGCATAACTGAGCAATGCGGCGCGGGAGCTTTCACGCAGAAGGGCGGATGGCGCGACGGCGTGTCCCTCCTGTGGAAGCAGGGGGGTAAAGCCTGCGAGCAGGGCAGGAGGGAACAAACAACCCAGGCTCACATGGAGGGCGAAGAGCAGCCAGGCGGAAGACGCTTCATAGCTTGCGCGTTCAAGCTGGAGAAAATCTGCGCAACACAGGGTCAGCCATACACAGGCACCCAGAGCGAGCGGCAGAACAGCCAGGGCGGCAAGAGCACGAAAGACGCCTTCCCCGTGAGGGGAAGACGGCTGTACGGGCAAAGACAGCGCAGGATGCGCCCCCAGAAAGGAGAGGATGTCCGCGTCGGGTGAACGTTCTACTCTGATCGAAGCGGCTTCGGGGTCATTTTCACCGGAGCGATCTGCCCTTGCGCTATGCGTGCTTTCGGGAAGCTCTGAGAGAGAGGCCATGACATCAGGCATGCGCCAAGGTGCGCAGCACATCCTCCTTGCCTACTATGCCGATAAGCTTGCCGTCTTCTACCACGGGCAGAGTATAGTATTTGTTCTCTGCCATCAACGAGGCGATCTCCTCAATACCTGTTTCAGGCGAGACTGTGCGGATGTCGGTACTCATGGCTTGCTCCACCGTGGTGGCGGCCATGCGGCTGACCTCTTCCTCGAATTTTTTGGGTGAGGAGAGCGGAATAAGGGCATCAAGGATAACGAAATAGGAGGGCATACGCAGCTGCTTGTGTTGGGCGACAAGATCACTCTGGCAGATGACGCCGCGCAGAGTTCCGTCCTGTTCTACTACAGGAAGGCCGTTAAAGTGGTGCTCCAGCATGAGACGGGCTGCTTCGGTTACTTTTGTGCCGATAGTGACGGAGAGGGGGGAAGGGGTCATGATGTCGCGGGCGGTAAGCATACGGTCTCCTTTTGCTTTCGTTTCCATAGTAACGCCGGGAGGGCCGGAGTCAAGCGCACAAGGGGCAGTGCACGGGGCGGCCCCGGTTTTTCGTCAGCCGCCCCTGGGGCGGAGGAGGCGGTACGAGTTTCGCGGTTTTGTCGAATCTGAGGCTGCGTCTTGTTTGAATTACTTCATTTGCCTGAAAAAGTTATTGTTATAACTTTTTGAAAAAATTATAAAAATAGTGTCGCTATAAAATTTTTTTGAAAAAAAATGTTCTCCCCTCTTCCCAAGCGGAAAACCGAACTTATTTCTTTTCGTGCCGTAAATGATGCCCCAGCATAAGATGCTTTGCGGGCGCTTCTCCGGTCGCTGCGTCCCGGCCGGGGCGCGAGGCCGGATGTGGCCGCGGGAATTCCCGCTTACCGGCTGATAACGTATTTCCAAAATTTTTGGGAGGATATGTGGTTATGAGCTTCAAGCCCCTTAACGACCGTGTGCTCGTGAAACGCCTTGAATCTGAAGAAAAAACCGCTGGTGGTCTGTTCATTCCGGATACCGCCAAGGAAAAGCCTTCTCGCGGCGAAGTCGTGGCCGTAGGCCCCGGCAAGAGCGATGAGTCCGGCAAGCGTATCGCCATGTCAGTAAAGGCGGGCGACAATGTGTTGTTCAACAAGTATGCCGGCACTGAAATCAAGCTGGATGGCGTTGAGCATCTTGTCATGCGCGAAGACGACATTCTGGCCATTATTGATTAATCATACGAATTTGAGGAGATAATATCATGTCCGCCAAAGAAATTCTGTTCGATTCCAAAGCTCGTGACCGTATGGCCATTGGCGTGGATAAGCTGGCTAATGCCGTGAAGGTTACCCTCGGCCCCAAAGGCCGCAATGTGCTCATTGAAAAAGCCTACGGTGCGCCCGTAATTACCAAGGACGGCGTGTCCGTGGCCAAGGAAATCGAACTTGAAGACAAGTTCGAGAACATGGGCGCTCAGCTCGTGCGCGAAGTTGCCTCCAAGACCAATGACGCCGCCGGCGACGGTACTACCACCGCCACCGTGCTGGCTCAGGCCATTTATCATGAAGGCGTGAAGCTTGTGGCGGCTGGCCGCAATCCCATGCCCATCAAGCGCGGCATCGATAAGGCCGTTGACGCCGTCATTAAAGAACTCGGCAACCTTGCCAAGCCCACTCGCGACCAGAAGGAAATTGCCCAGGTCGGCACCATTTCCGCCAATGCCGACGCCACCATCGGCACGATCATTGCCGAAGCCATGAGCAAGGTCGGCAAGGAAGGCGTCATCACCGTGGAAGAAGCCAAGGGCCTCGAAACCACGCTGGAAACCGTGGAAGGCATGCAGTTTGACCGCGGCTATCTTTCCCCCTATTTCGTGACCGACACTGAAAAGCTGGTGTGCGACCTCGACAATCCCTATATCCTTCTGCAGGAGAAGAAGATCTCCAACATGAAGGAAATGCTGCCCGTGCTTGAGCAGATCGCCAAGATGAACCGTCCGCTGCTCATCATTGCGGAAGACGTGGAAGGCGAAGCTCTGGCCACCCTCGTGGTGAACAGACTGCGCGGCGTGCTCCAGGTTGCCGCTGTCAAGGCTCCCGGCTTCGGCGACCGTCGTAAGGCCATGCTTGAAGACATTGCCGTACTCACCGGCGGCACAGTGGCTTCCGAAGATCGCGGCGTGAAGTTGGAAAACTTCACACTGAACGACCTTGGTTCCGCCAAGCGCGTGCATATTGATAAAGATACCACCACCATCGTGGACGGCGCTGGCAAGGGCGACGACATCAAGGCCCGTGTGAAGCAGATCCGCGCGCAGGTGGAAGAAACCACTTCCGATTACGACCGTGAAAAGCTGCAGGAACGTCTGGCCAAGCTGGTCGGCGGCGTTGCGGTGATCAAGGTCGGCGCGGCCACTGAAACCGAAATGAAGGAAAAGAAGGATCGCGTGCAGGACGCCCTGAACGCCACTCGCGCTGCTGTGGCCGAAGGCATCGTGCCTGGCGGCGGCACTGCCTTCATTCGTGCCCTTAAGGCTCTTGACGACGTGAAGGTTGCCGACGACGATGAAATCGCCGGTGTGAATATTATCCGCCGCGCTCTGGAAGAACCTCTGCGCCAGATTGCCGCCAACGCGGGCTTTGAAGGCTCCGTGGTGGTGGAAAAGGTTCGTGCGGGCAAGGACGGCTTCGGCTTCAATGCCGCTACCGGCGAATATGAAGACCTGCTCAAGGCCGGTGTCATTGATCCGAAGCAGGTGGCCCGTTTCGCTCTGCAGCACGCCGCATCCGTAGCCTCTCTGCTGCTGACCACCGAATGCGCCATTGCCGAAAAGCCC
>JAEXGX010000028.1 GCA_023450535.1 Pseudomonadota bacterium
GTTCCTGAACTCGGCCCCGAAGGGAATCAGACCCAGAATGTCCGCACCTTCCCGAAGTTCTGTAAAGGTTTCCGCCGCCACGCGGTTGAAGGAAAGAACCCGCTGCTCCCGGTCGGTATAAATAATGGCGTCGTCAATATGATCCAGCAGGAATTCCCGATGCGAACGGTGAACGCTGGAATTCACAAGACTGGAAACAGCCTTGGACGCAATATCGCTCATGGCCTTGATGGAAAGGTCATAATCCCCGCAGTGCAACAGCACGCCAAATGCTCCGTGGACAACGTCGTCTTCCGTGATGATCGGCGCCGCGCTGGCCACATAGCCGGAAAACTCCTCGAAATAGTGCTCAAATCCGTACACTGTGGCAATGTAACGGTTTTCTATGCAGGAATACACGCTGTTTGTGCCTATCAGCCGTTCGTCAAAGAGCATGCCCGGTCTGACCGGAAAGGGCTGACTGTCCAGCTTGGTCAGCAGCACGCCCGCGCTGTCCGTTACAAAAACACAGCATTTGACTCCCTTAATGCCCTCTTCCGGCCCATTGAGCAGCTCAAAAACGCTGTGCATAACCGGCGCGGCGTTTTCCAAAACAAGACGGTTGCTGCGCCTGCGCTCTTCCAATTCTTCTTCGGGCAGAATCCGAAACTCCGGGCAGTCCTGCGCGCCAAAATGCGCCCGACAACGCAGCCAGGACTCAAGAACAAAATCCCGCACCCCGTCCCGTTTCACCTGTTTTCCCGCCATGAAATCCCTGTGACGCTGCTCCAGAGCGAGATGTTCTTCCCGTGATACCGGAATATCGGGCATGGGGCCTCCTGAAATTCCATAATAATACCATTTTCTGAAAAATATTCTTGAATTCAAGAATAATTCTTCACGCAGTCAAACACAAGGAAATATATAACCTAATGTATTATATATAAATATAATTCCATGGTATATAACTTGCTTAGTTATGTGAAAATTTTTCTAAAACACCACACAAATGAAACATGCTCCAAAGGGGACAGGTGATGCTTAATTCTCATGTCTTTACCGTAGCAAAATGGGTTGCCGCACTGCTCATCCCGCTCGGAATACAGCTCATTCCGGCCACAGAAGCTTTTCCCGTTCCTATGCGGGAATTCCTCGTTGCAACCACCTTTGTCATCCTGCTGGCCGCCTTTGAGTTGCTCCCGAACATGCTGGTCGGGCTCTTGCTGCCTGTCGCCTACGTCATTACCGGAACCGTGCCTGTCGCAAGTGCTCTGGGCATCTGGTCCGGAAGTTTCATGATTTTCATGATTGTCGGAGGTATGATTTTCGCCAACGCCCTGGATGAAAGCGGCCTTCTGAACCGCATGGTCCTGTGGGCTGGCACAAAATGCCGCGGCAGCCTGCTCAAACTGCTTTTTGCCTTGATGGCGGCCGGGCTTCTGGTCATGTTTGTCTCGTTCACCAACGGATGGATGGTCACGCTGGTGCTCTGCTACGGCGTGGTCAAAGCCCTCAAGCTGGAACATACCAACGAAGGCGTTCTGATCATGATTGTCGCGCAAATCGTGTCGCCCGCATCACTCAACTTCATCTACAGCCCCGTTACCGTCGGACTCTGGGGCGGCGGCGTGCAGATGGTGGTCAAAGACTTTCAGATGTCTTGGTGGACGCTGACTGTCTACAACCTGCCCCTCATCGTCATCCAGTTCATTATTGTCTATCTGTTTTACAGGCTCTACAAGCCCGCCAGATTTCTCAAAGGCGGCATGCAATATTTCGAGACGGAATACGCCAAACTGGGCCGCCTGAGCGCCAAGGAAAAAAAGGCGATATTCCTGACCATCCTACTCTTCCTCTACATTTTCGTCCAGCCCTGGCACAAGTTCGACATGAACTACGGGTTTATCATCATCCCGATGCTGTTCTTCCTGCCGGGTATCAATGTGGCGACAAAACAAAAATCTCTCGACACCGTCAATATCGGCTTCATCATCTTCATCGCGTCGTGCATGAGCATCGGCTCCGTCGGCGCGGCCGTGGGCATCGGTCCGGCTATCAGCAAATCCATCACCCCCATGCTGGAAGGCTGTCCCATTCCGATCTTTCTTTTCCTGTGCATCATCTTCGGCGTCATCATGAACATTCTGATGACGCCCTCGGCCATGCAGGGGATGTTCCCCGGTCCGCTCGCCGCGCTGGGCACGGGTCTGGGCATCAGCTACCCCCTGCTCCCCTTTATGGCCATGTTCTTTGCCAACGATATGGTCTTCTTTCCGTATGAAAATGCCTACCTTCTGGTTATGTTCGGATTCGGCGTCATGTCCATGAAAGATTTCATGAAATATAATCTCATCAAGATGTGCATAACGCTTGTTCTATACTGGGTTCTGGTATTGCCTTTCTGGTACGTTATTGGCCTTATATGATTACACAAGCGTTAAATACATATTTTATCCGGCCATTTTTCTACCCAGAACAGTTTTTAGAGTATTTCAACTTTGAATGTTCTACGGAGTTGCGCGAAGCGAGGCTCCGGCGGAGGCGCGAAACCTGCGGGCCAGAACATTGTGTCGCAGTCTGCACAATTTCAATATTGAACTACTCCAGTCACAATATTTTCACCAAGGAGCAACTTCATGAAAATCATAGATCTGCGCATGCGCCCCCCCTTCTCTCCCTATCTCGGCCAGAACGGTATGTTCGACACCCAAGCCGACAATCCCTTTGCTATTTCCCGTTTCTACAAGAATTTTGGCATGAATATGTCAGAATCCATGAAGACGGCGTCCATGGAACAACTCTTCGCAGAAATGGATCGCGCGGGAGAGATCACCGGCGTGGTATCCATCCGCAAGAACTCCCGCGGTTATGAAAACGACGCCCTTGTCGATCTGCTGAAAGAGTATCCGGGGCGTTTCCTCGGGGCCTGCGGCATTGCCCCGGACAGCAGCCCGGAAACAATGACCACGCTGCGACACTATGTGCTGGATGGACCGTGCGTCACGGCCTTCATGGAACCTGGTTTTCACAACGTCATGATCGATGACGAAAACATTTTTCCCACCTACGAATTCTGTGAAAGAAACCATATCCCGCTGCTCATTTCCTTCGGCGGTTTCCACGGGCCGACAGATGATTTTTGCCTGCCCATCCATGCGGAGCATGTGGCCACGGCCTTCCCAAATCTGAAAATCGCGCTCTGCCACGGCGGCTGGCCGTGGGTGGAAGCGGCAGTCCGCCTGGCCTTCAAAGCCCCCAATGTCTATCTTTCCCCGGATATCTATGCGCTTCACGCTGCGGGTGCGCAGTCATATATCGAAGCGGCCAACTACATGCTACGGGATAAAATGCTGTACGGTTCGGCCTATCCCTGCGTCGATGTGGAAAGCTCCGTGGCGCTCTACTTGCAAAAACTGCGCCCCGAAGTAGTTGAAGACGTCATGTACAACAATGCGGTCCGTTTCTTTAGCGCAGATTAACTTTCAGATTATACATAGCCGGGACACGATGTTCTGGATCTCAAGTTTCACGCTTCCTCCGGAGCTAAACGCCGCAAGTAAATTGCGGCTACTCCGGCGTCGCAGCGGAGCCTCGCCAAGCTCGACTCCGTGAGCATTTTCATTGTGAAAATGCTTTAGCGCAGATTAACTTTCAGATTATACATAGCCAGAGGATACTTAAACGGCATCCGGCCTTGAGGATTCTTCCCCAAGGCCGGATGCCGTTTAACTCTGCGAAAAAAATGAGCTACGCAGGCATGGCCAGGGCAGGCACGCCCATCACTTCGTCTTCCTCTTCCATCGTCTCGCTCTCGCGCACGATGTCGAGGTAATAAGAAGCCTCCGCCTGAAGATGGCGCAGAAACATATTATTATGGTGGTGGCCGGAGCAATGCACTTCAAACGCTCCCTGCAGGGGCATGCCGAACATGGCCATATCGCCTACAAAATCGAGAATCTTGTGCCGCACGAATTCATCCGGGCAGCGCAACCCTTCAGGGTTCACCACGCCGTCTTCGTCCAACACTACCGCATTGCCCAGACTGCCGCCTAAAGCCAATCCCTTGCTGTGCAGGTATTCCACTTCCTGAAGAAAACCGAAGGTACGGGCATTGGCAATGCGCGTGAAGCTTTCCGGCGTGATTTCCAGAGCCAGCCGCTGGC
Source organism: Pseudomonadota bacterium (assembly GCA_023450535.1). Classification (GTDB taxonomy): domain Bacteria; phylum Desulfobacterota; class Desulfovibrionia; order Desulfovibrionales; family Desulfovibrionaceae; genus Mailhella. Next base: position 4,143 of record JAEXGX010000028.1, read on the forward strand.
GGCCGATGGACTTGTGCGGGAAGTCGATGGTGTAATCCACATAAAAGCCATGATGCGGGCGGGCGTGAATGGCCTTGCCTTCTCCCGCCACGGACAGAGGACGGCGGATCCGGGCCACGCGGCGCTCCATGTGCTGCGCGCGCACTCCAGCGTCTCGGATCATCTTGACAACCTGAGCGGCGGAACCGTCCATAATCGGAACCTCGCCGCCCACAACATGCACCTGCACATTATCTACCTGCAAGCCGTTCAGCGCGGCGAGCACATGCTCCACTGTGGATACGGAAGCCTTGCCGTCGCTCAGTGTCGTGGCCAATGCCGTAGCCGTCACCACTCCCGGCTCCGGGTGGATACGGCGCACACCGGAAGAAGTGTGCGCAAAAAACACAATGCCGGAATCCACGGGAGCGGGCTGGAACTTGATTTGCACATCCCTTCCGGAATGCAGGCCTACTCCTGTAAAAGATACCGGGCGGGCGACAGTGGTCTGAAACATATCTTATCCTCCGTCATGCCGCGCGAAGCGCAAGGCATGGTGTACACAATAACTTTATGCTCTTTTATATGCAATATTCGTACCTAACACAAAAAATGTTTTATTTCAATATAATAGATCTGAAAGTCTAGACTTTGAGCACATAATAGTGACTTTTTAACAACACATTTCCGTGTTTTTGCACCCGCCGAGCATAAAAAGCCACAGTTCCCTAAACACGAAAGAAAGGGAACTGAACATTTCAAAAGGGAATGACTTTCAGAGCTTCACGTTGACTTTGCCAAGGTGCGATGCGAAGCTCTGCTACACACGGAACAAGCACAAAACGGAAAAACAAGCCTCCATGTATATACTCCTTCCTCTGGGTTTTCTGCTGGCGCTTATGACCTTCATCGGTTTTTGCACCTGCGTTGTCTGGCTTTACCGCTTATTCCGGCGGTACGCCTCTGCGGCACGCAACACAAAAAAGGCACGTGCCCTTCCCTGTGAAACGCCGGAGACTGCGGCGGCCACGCCCCAAAATACGCTGCCGAACATGCAGCAGCCTATGTCGCAAGACAGGCGCGAAAACACGACGGATTCCCCTGCCCCCTCCAGCCCCGGGCGTTCTGCCCTGTTCTCTTCTTTGGAAAACGATATGACCAGCACTCCCCTTTCGTCCGGCGACAGCAGGCATGCTGATGCCGCCTCCGTTACCCCATCTGCCACTTCACCCGGCGACCCGGAAAACCTCGCCCGCCCAGGCTTCGCGGCCCTTGACATCATGCGC
>JAEXGX010000315.1 GCA_023450535.1 Pseudomonadota bacterium
ATATCCGCGAACAAAACCCCAGCTGTCCTGCCTTCCTGAAGTACAGGCGTGGCGATGATGGTAGTCAGCTCTCCGGTTGAGGCACTGACAATATTTTCCACCCCCAGACGCCCCTGCATGGCAATCTTGAAATAATTCCGCTCCTTACGCGAAGCGCCTATGGTCGAAGCGGTTGTATGCGCCAGTACGGAACCATCAGCAGCCACTAAACCAAGCCCCCGGATCAATGCAAAACTGGATCTCATGCTTTCAAGAGCATCCAATGCAGCGGGCCGCAGTTCATCCAGACGATCTGAGGTTGCGCCTTGCTCATATTCCCGCAGTAATGCCAAAAGGCGAGCTACCTGAGCACCGTTTTCCAGCACATCTGCCAGTTCAGAGGTCGTACTCTCAAGCTGCTGTTGCTGGAGTTCCACAACCAGCGTCATTTCTTCTGCAATCTGATTGGTCAGAGCCTGTTTCGCCGTATAAAAGCTGAAAGCGGCCACAATTCCCAGCCCCAACAGCACTGGGGTCAAAATAAACAATAACAGTTTCGTCAATAAGGTGAAGCGCATAGACGTCCCTCCCGTCACAGCAAGCAGCTCAAATGAATCTTGATTTATACGTCAATCGTCTTTGAGTTCTGGCCCACAAGTTTCACGTCTCTACAGGAGCTTACTCTGCTGTCTATGCGTGTGCACCCTACGAGCACAAACATAGCCCTGCGAGCGCCGCCCGTCGGACAACACACCGCAAACGAATAGGCTAATCCTGCGTCGCGTGGAGTCTCGCCTTGCTCATCTCCATGAGCAATTTCAAACTAAGGCTGTTCTTAAAACTCATACTTCTCTAATGGTACTATAGTGCCATATCGATGTCAAAGCGTTTCCCTTATACTTAGGATATGGAAGAATATCCTTTTTTAAATAAGTCCGTTGCGTACGTTTTAAAACGTAGACGGGAAGAACTTGGCCTGAGCAAGCTCCGCATGTCGGAGCTTATCCATATGGAAAGAGCTTATATTACGCAACTTGAGCGCGGGGACAAACGTCCGACCTTGAATGCTGTCTTTTATCTTTGCGATGCACTGGAAATGAGCCGACAAGATTTTTTGGCCAAAGTTGAATCTGAAATGAAAAGGCTTGAATCTGAAGATCCGGGTAGCCTTAAGCGGCAACGATGAAAATCGGCCTGCGCCCTGCGATCCGTTACTGTCGCAAGGCGCAGGCCTTCGTAAAAAATTAATGCATCATGGACGGCAGCCACAGCACAAACTGCGGAAAGGCGATAATCAGCCCCACGCACAGGAACAACCCGGCGATAAAGGGCAGAGAGGCCCGGTACATCAGACTGATCGGCACGTCGGCTATCCCTTTCATAACGAACAGATTGATCCCGAAAGGCGGCGTGATGCAGGCCATGTTCTTGATCAGGGTGGTGATGATGCCGAACCAGATCAGGTTCCAGCCAAAGACCTTGGCAATGGGCACGAAAATCGGCACGCAGATCAGCACCAACGGAATAGCAGGGATAAAACAGCCCAGAAAGCACAAGGCCAGAATGATCACGATCATCACCAGCATGGGGGGCAGAGTCATAGCCGCGATTTCATTGGCCAGCACCATGGGAATGCGGCTCAGAGTCATGAAATAGCCAAGCAGATTGGCCCCGGCCAGCAGAGCGAAACACATGGAGGTGAACTTGGCTGATTCTGTAAGCGCCTTGCTCAGTTTGCCGAAGCTCATGCGCCCCAATGCCATAGCCAGAACCAGCATGCCGAAAACGCCCACGCCGCCGCCTTCCGTGGCAGTGAATATGCCGCCGTAAATGCCGCCAATGACGGTAACAAAAATAATCATGATCGGCAGGGCCGATCTCAACGAGGCGAAGGCTTCCGCCCGGGGTACGCGAGGAGAGGCTGGCCCTGCGGCGGGGTTCAGGCGCGTCCAGATCTGAATAATCAAAATGAAGCAGAACATGGACAACAGACCAGGCACAACTCCGGCGATAAACAGCTCCCCTATGGATTGCTCAGCCAGCACCCCGTAAAGAATCAGCGTGGTGCTCGGTGGAATAAGACTGCCGATGGTTCCCGCACAAGCCAGACAGCCCACGGAAAGTTCGTCATGATAATTGCTCCGGCGCATTTCCGGCAGAGCAATGGCGCTCATGGCCACACTGCCCGCCAGAGAATCACCTACCACCGCGCCGAAGGCTGTGCAGGCACACACGCTTCCCGTGGCCAGCCCGCCGCGCCAATGCCCCATCCAACTGCGAGCCGCACGGTACAAATCCTGGCCGAACTGCCCCTGAAAACAGACATAGCCCATGAGCAGGAAAAACATCAACGGCGACCAGTCATAGCTGGACACTGTATTGTACCAGAACGATCCGAGCATGTTCCATGCCGCCGCCGGACCGCGCATATTGGAGAGAAACACGAACGACGCGGCCATAAGCCCGTAAGCCACAGGCATGCCCATAAAAAAGAGAAAGAACATGAACGCAATGCCCCAGATACCCAGGGTCACGGCCTGCATGCCCGGAATGCGATGGTGCATGAACCACCCGGCGGCCAAAATCCCGGCTATGGATAATGCCAGCACGATCAGCAAAGGCCGCATTCCGCCGTCTTCCAGCACCGCGAGTATCGAGGCCAGCACATCGTGCAGCAAGGTCAGAAAAAGAAGCGCGCAACCCAGTACCGCGAAATAAATAAACGGCGTGAGCGGAATGCCCAGCACCGGGGAATACAGGTCAGTGGTGTGGGCGTAAATCAACATGGCCGCAATGCAATACGCAATCATCACAAACGACCAGACATCGGTGATCAGTTTAAACTGACGCTGCCGCCTTTTGCTCAGTTTGGCCGTGACCACATCCATAAAAATGTGCCCTCCTGTCCATTGCGTATAAGCTACGGACGAAAAGAACACGATGACCATAAAGAACTCGGTCAGTTCAATAGTTCCGCTCAGCGGTCTGGAGAAAAAATAGCGCAGAGCCACGTCCAACGCTGTGATGGCAACCATGACCAGAAAAAAGAGCATGCCCGCGCAACTGAACCACTTGCACAGCGGCTCCATTTTACGGAGATGGGCGACGCTGGAACGCATGACCGCGACGGCATAAGAATCCGGAGGACGCAACTGGGGGCGGAATTCGATGCTCGGACTCATGGTGACTCCCATAAGAGGCTGGCCGCTCCGGGGCTGTTTCTAAATTCTTGCCGACTGCGTATACGCGCGAAAAATTGAGAAACAGCCCCTAAGAGGCGGCGGGTTGTTGCGTGATTTTTTGCTTCCTCTCTCCCCCGCTCCATGCCTCCCTGAAGACTGCCTGGAGCTGGGAATTTCATGGCCTGCATTCGCAGGGAAAGAGCCGTCAGCGGGAAGCCAGCCCGGAAGCGGGCGAATCGGCCCAAGGCGTCATGCAATTCGCCTCCAGTTCACGGAATTTGTCGAGCATGGCCTCAGCGGGCAAACCTTTGCTCTTGGAAAACTCCACCCACTCCGCATAGGTGGGTTCCACCAGTGCATCGGCCCTGGAGTAATCTTCCGCATCCAGCATATAAACCTTGCCGTCCTGTTCCTTCATCCATTTTTCCATGCTGGCGTACTGCATGGTGTCCCAGAATTCCTTCATCACGGCCGGCGCGAAGTCCGCAGAAACGTCGTCAATGACCGTCTTCAGATCCGGCGGCAAGGTTTCGTAGCTTTGCGGATTCATCACGCAATAGAACACACTGCCACCCATATTGAGCAACGTCATGTGTTTAATGATGTCCCCGAGCTTGCGGGAAATGAGCACATCACCGTCAATAACCGCACCGTCGATGACGCCTTTTTCCAACGACATGTACATGTCCGGCATGGTGATACCCACCACGGTAGCGCCCAGTGCTTTGACGCGTTCTACCCGGATGCCGCCGCCGGACACCCCTATTTTCAGGCCCTTGAGGTCTTCAAGACTGGTGACAGGCTTGTCCCGCGTGCCGATGAGCATACCCATGCTATGGCCTTCCAGAAACAGAAGTTTCGTACCTTTGATATCCCTGGCGGCATCTTGGGGGAAAGCCTCATGTAGCCCCTTGATCAACGTCACCGGGTCCACCGTGCAATTGCCGGGCTTGACCAGATTGAGCAACTGCTCGTGGAAGGGATAGCGCCCCAAACCACCCACGGTAAACGTGGCCTCGCCCAAGTCGGCGGTTCCGGTGCGCACGGATTCCACCACTTCCGCCTGCTTGCTGATGGCTTGGGCGAAATAGGGTTCAATGACGATGCGGCCTTCACTGCGCTTTTCAATTTCATCGGCCCACGGTTTCAGTGCTTTGGTCCAACGGTTATGGATGGGGGCAATGGCCAGATTGAGAGAAAGAATATACTCCGGGGCCGCCATAGCCGGACTTGCTGCGGCGACGCTGAGCGCCAGCGCGATCAGGGAACGGATGATGCGGTTTTTCATGGTCGGGAATCCTTGTTGCCGTTAGAGCATTCTCAAAGTGAAATTGCTCTAGACCAGCGTATAGAGAGGAAATTCAAAGGAAACGGCTTCACGCGGGCAACTGATGCGGCAGTTGCCGCAATGCCAGCATTCCAGCTTGTACTCTTCAATGACGCGCGGCGTCTTGCCGCTCTTTTTCTCCAGCTCCAGAATATAA
>JAEXGX010000088.1 GCA_023450535.1 Pseudomonadota bacterium
CCGTGGGACAGGAGCGAAGGTCCGTATGGCCGGACTTGTGCAGGATGACCCCGTCCGTCTGCGTGCGGCGGTGGATGAGGCTCTTGCCGAGGCAGATGTGGTTGTGGTGTCCGGCGGTTCGTCGGCGGGAATGCGGGATCATACCGTGGACGTATTCACCTCTGTACCGGACAGCGTCCTGCTTGCGCATGGTGCGGCCATAAGCCCCGGAAAGCCGTTCATCCTGGCAAAAGCAGGCGAAAAGTGCATGATGGGGTTACCCGGCCATGTGGCGAGCGCGCTGATTTGCGCGCGCGTGTTTTTACTTCCTCTGCTTCACCGTCTGCATGGCAGGGAACAGGAAGAACTTCTTCCCCGTGTGCCAGCGGTGCTTTCCCGTGCGGTGGCCTCGGCGCAGGGGCGACGGGATTTTATTCGTGTCCGGCTGAAGCGGACGGATAAAGGATATATCGCGGAACCTGTGCTTGGTCCGTCGGGGCTGGTGTCGGGGCTGGTGGCCGCAGATGCCCTGGTGGTTTGCCCGGAAAACCGGGAAGGGTTGTATGCCGGAGAGCAGGTGGAAGCGGAATTACTGCTCTGACAGCGTTTGCATCAGCCTGGAGCAATTTCACGATTGGTATACACTATGGCCGGAACATAAGGAATAACGCATGGAACGACATACTTACCTCACATTATTGACGCCGGAGGAAGCCCGCGCCCGCTGGTTTGCCCGCATTGCTGAACTGAACACCGGGCCGGGCGAGGAGTATGTGCCTCTGTCCGAGGCGCTGCACCGGACAATCTCCCGCCCGGTGGAAGCTCTGCGCTCCTCTCCTGCCTTTCACGGGGCCGCCATGGATGGTATTGCCGTAAAGGCTGAAGCCACATTTACGGCGTCCACGCGCTCGCCGTTGCGGTTGGAAGCAGGCCGGGAAGCTTTCTGGATCAATACGGGACACCCTTTACCTGAAGGTACAAACGCCGTGATCATGGTGGAAAACGTGAATACGGAGGATGAAGGTCGAAGTGTCGTGATTGAAAAGGCTGCCTTTCCCTGGCAACATGTGCGGAAACTGGGTGAGGATATGGTGGCCACGGAAATTATTCTGGCGCCGGGTACTTTGATCGGCCCGTATGAAATCGGAGCGCTGGCCGCTGCCGGAGTGCTTTACCCTCCGGTGTTCAAGAAGCCGAAAATTGCTGTTATCCCTAGCGGATCGGAAATTGTAGCCCTGACTGAGGCCAGAGAAGAGGACTTGCGATCCGGGCGCTGTCTGCCTGAATTCAATTCCCATGTGTTTTCCGCCCTGGTGTGCGAAGCCGGAGGCTGCGCGGAAACACGGCCCATCGTACCCGATGATCCTGCTGCCATAGTTGCTGCGATTACTGCCGCTGTGAACGACGGTGCGGACATGGTGGTGCTCAACGCCGGATCTTCGGCCGGCAGTCATGATTATTCCGCCAATGTGATTAAAGAAATGGGTGAACTGCTGGTTCATGGCGTGGCCGTCATGCCGGGCAAGCCCACGGCTTTGGGCGTAGTACGTGTCGCAGACCGTGAAGTTCCGATCATCGGCACGCCGGGGTATCCGGTATCCGCCATCGTGGCTATGGAGGAGTTCGTAACGCCGCTTCTTGCCCTGTGGCAAAAACGTGCCGCGCCGCGCCGGGAAAATGTGGATGCTTTTCCCTGTAATCCACTTCCGTCGCGCCCTGGTATGGAAGAGCGCATCCGGGTTAAACTGGGCTGCGTAGACGGCAGGTTTTATGCCGTGCCTCTGCCGCGCGGCGCGGGCACGGTGACCAGTCTCTCCCGCGCGGATGGCGTGATTCGCATTCCACGTGACAGTGAAGGCATTGATGCCGGAGGAGCCATACAGACCGAATTGCTGCGCCCGCGTGAACAAATTGAAGGGGCGCTGCTGGCTATTGGCAGCCATGACAATACACTTGACCTCATTGACAGCTTGCTACGCCGCACGCACCCGCGTTTCCGCCTGACTTCTGCACATGTGGGCTCTCTGGGGGGGCTTATTGCACTGCGGCGAGGCCAGTGCCATCTTGCGGGCTGTCATCTGCTGGATGAGACGTCCGGCGTCTATAACCGGAGAGCCGTTCGGGAACAGCTTGCGGGCGAACCCACTCTGCTGGTTCAGCTTGTTGATCGGGAGCAAGGTTTTATTCTCATGCCCGGTAACCCGTGCGGAATCCACGCATTTGAAGATCTTGCCCGTGAAGGGATACGCTTCATCAACCGTCAGAGGGGGAGCGGCACACGAGTGCTGCTGGACTACCAGTTGGAGCAGCGCGGCATTTCTTCCTCCAGTATCACTGGGTACAGGGATGAAGAGTACACGCACATGAACGTGGCCGCTGCCGTATTGTCCGGCAGGGCGGATGCTGGGCTCGGTGTGCGCTCTGCCGCCAATGCGCTGGGCCTGGAGTTCATACCCGTGGGCGTGGAAGAATATGATCTGGTCATTCCTCTCCGCTATGCGCAAGACGAGCGTGTCGTTGCCCTGTTTGAGGTCATTCGCTCGGAGGACTTCAAGAGCGCCGTACAGGCTATGGGCGGCTACAGCACGGCACGGACGGGAGAGATTCTCTGGGAATATGACGGAAACTAGGTTTTGCTGAGAATCCTCCCCTTGCGGTGAGTGCAGAGCAAAGATAGATCGTTGCCCCAAAGCGGTAGTGGTGACTGTCAGAGAGTTTCAAAGCAAAATTGCTCCAGTTCCGGAACGGAGTAGTCCAGATGAAAGAGCGGGGAATCTTTCGGGCTTTCCGAAGCAAGCCCTTTCCCCAGCAGCGAGGCCATAAGGCAGGCCGTTCCAGCGGCCGCCGTGCCTGTTGTGTCTTGTCCGGCAGAAGAATCCGTGCCGGCGGGGATGAACGGGTACATTGCGGCAAGCCGAATGGAAGATGCTGCAGACAGAAAGGCAAAGCCTTCATCGCGCAGTACTGAACCGTGCAGGAAGGGGATTTGGGCTGCATGTGCGGCTTCTTCCAGCATTTTTTTTCGGGGCACGGAGTCGAGGCAGTCAATCGCAGCATCCATGCCTTGCAACAGTGTGGGAAGATTGTCGGGCGCGGCGGCGATTACATGCGCCTCTATATCCAGATAGGACGCGATATCCAGCAGGCCATCCCGGGAAACCAGGGCCTTTGGCTTCCCCAGTGTTTTTTCCGTGCAGAAATACTGACGGTTGAGGTTGCTTTCCTCAAAGACATCGGGATCGCACAGGCGGAAGCCTCCCACGCCCATGCGGGCCAGAAGGCTTGCCACATGCCCGCCCAGGCCGCCGCATCCGGCGATAAAAACGCGGCGAGAGAGCAGACGCGCCATCTGGCGGGCGCTGAACACGCCTTGGTTGCGGCGAAAACGTTCCGGCCAGATATCCATGTCCAACAGGACGATCATAGTTTCTTTTATAGTAAGACCAAGTGTTTGGGCCAGAGCGGCGACAGCTTCGCGGCAAACACAGAAAAAGCCGTCCGTTCCGTATGTCGTGTACGGCTTCAGCAGGCGGCGTATTTCTGTTTCATCGCAGGGAAGAGGCATGCTAGCCGCCTCCCACAGCGGGAAAATACGCCACACGATCCCCGTCGTGCACCGGGCTGCTCAGTTCCTGCTGGCGTCCATTAACCATGACAATTTTGATTTCCTCGGGCGGCAGGCCGATATGACGGGCCAGATTTTCCGCCGTGGGGAGAGGAGCGCACGCCGTGAGATCAGCTTCCAGCCCTGTTTCGGGGGTGTAGCCGGGAATGTGGTCGCGCAGGGTGGTGCTGAGTTTGACGAGTACGCTCATGGTTCAACCCATAAAGGAAATTCTGATGAAAAATACTTCTCCCGCACCCGTGCGGAAAACGGGTGCGGGGATAGGGGTATTGTTGCTTACTTGATCCAGTTGAAGGTTGTCTTCAGTTCTTCGTGAGTAATGTCAAACGTGGTGTTATGCGGCGGAAGCGGCTCATCGCTGAAGAAATCAGGCAGGTGATCCGCTGCTTCGGTGATGCCTGCGCGCCGGTTGAAGTCCACTTCCGTGGACAGGATGCGCTGGCCAAGGGTGACCACGTCATCACCGGTGAGTTTCCAACCGTACTTGGCGTTCAGCATGTCCACAATGGCGGGCAGTGCATCCGGCACATCCAGAATAGCGAAAGCGGTGAACAGGCACAAGCCCACGCTGTCCACGGAGGCAGTGGCGACCTGAAGATTGCGGGAAAGCTCGATTTGCCCTTCCTTCTTCAAGGGGTCGACCTTGCCGCCGACACTGAGAATGTTGGCCGTTACGGAGTATCCGGCGGTATGATCCGCACCCATGGGGGTTGTGGCGTAGGTTACGCCTACGCCCTTGACCGCGCGGGGGTCGTAGGCCGGGAGGCTCTGGCCTTTGACGCAGGGAACCCGGCGCACGCCGAATACCCGGCCAGTAGTGGCGGTGCCGCAACCGATGACGCGGCCCAGAGGCGTGCCGTCACTGATACCCTGCATGGCTTCCAGCACTGCCTTGCCGTCTCCCTTGGGGATGCCGCCGCCCGCCATAGCCACGCCCACGGCCACACCGACATCAATGGTATCCACGCCGAAATCATCGCACATATGGTCGAAATGAGCGATGAGATCGAGATCGTCAATGCCGCAATGGGGGCCGAAGCACCACAAAGTTTCGTACTCGGGCCACTTGCTGATCAGCTTGCCCTTGGTGTCGGGGAAGAGGCCGCTGCATTTGATGATGCAACCGCTCATGCAGCCGTGGGCTACGGCGCCTTCGCCTCCGCGCTCCTTGGTGAGCTTGTTCATACGCTCGCCGGACACGGCCTCATGCCCTTCAAACTGCCCGCTTGTGAAATTGCGGGTGGGCAGACCTCCTGCTTCATGGAGGATATTTACCAGTACGGCTGTGCCGTATTCGGCCAGTCCCTGCCCCGTGACGGGATGCTCGGTAAGCGCCTTGGCAAAACGCTTGGCCGCTTCCCGGAAGCCCTGTTCGTCGTGCAAGGGGTGATTTTTGCCCCCTTCGGGGTTAACAATGATAGCCTTCAGGCCCTTGGAACCCATTACCGCGCCCACGCCGCCACGTCCGGCATGGCGCATGGGGCGCAGTTCTCGATCGGTAAAGGCTATACTGGCGGCAGTGAGCTTGAATTCGCCGGCACGGCCGATAGTGACGTAGCTGCAATCTTTACCGTACGTTTCAATAAGTTTGCCCACAGCGTCGAAGTTATTCAGGCCGCCCACAGAGGAAGGGACGAGCTTTGCGGAGTCCTTGCTCACTTCAAGCTGCCACCATTCACCTTCCGTGGCCATATCTTCCACAATAATAGCCAGAATGCCGAGTTTGGCGAGGTGTCCGCCGGGTTGTCCGCCTGAGTTGGATTCCTTGATGCCTTCCGTGAGTGGGCTTTTACAGCCTACGGAAATACGGTTGGCATTGGGACTGTTGGTCGCGCCCAGCAGGCCGGGGGCAAACACAAGTTTGTTGTGGGGACCGAGGGGCGTGCAGGTCGGGGTAACCTCGTGTGCAATAATGGTTGAAGTCAGGGCACGACCGCCCAACCCGGCGTATTCGGCCGGTATATCCTCAAACACACAACTTTTGGTGGCCATGTTGACCCGGAGGAAGCGAAACATGTCTTTATCTCCTAAAGTACGTTACGGTTGAAAAGTTCACGTCAAATGTTGCCCGGCACGTAGTGCAGGGAAGTCTTCATTTTGGAGTTAAGATAGGGCAAAAAAAAAAAATTGGTCAAGTAAATTGAAAAACGAACACGGTTCCGGCGTTATTGGGGATATTTCGTGACATTGGGGGATGTTATGTTTGGCGAGACGACAAACCCCGCATACGCGGGGTTAGAGGCTGCTGACAAAGTCAGCAGCCCAAAAATCAGGAGCAGGTCGCGGCTTTGCCACTCCGTAACTATCTGATTTTTTTTATTTCCATCAAGCGGCTTAGACGGTGTAAATTACGCGAAGCGGGGTTTGTTATCAGTCTGAGTTCTGCCATCAATGGATTGCTTTCAAGAAAGCTTGCCGAGCGGAAAGGTAGAAAAGCGTGTTCTTTGAGGAGGGGGGGCAGAGGCACGCCACGAAAAAACAAACTAATCGGCAAGATGTACTACGCGGGCGTCGAGCGCACTCGGCAGATCCCGATCATGGGTGGCACACACCACACT
>JAEXGX010000322.1 GCA_023450535.1 Pseudomonadota bacterium
TTGGTGGTGGTCAGTTCACGCACGCCCATGGGACCGTAAGCGTGAAGCTTTGACGTGCTGATGCCGATTTCCGCGCCAAGGCCGAGCTGGCCGCCGTCATTGAAGCGCGTTGAAGCGTTGACGGCCACCATAGAGGCGTCGGCTTCGCGCAAAAAGCGCATGGCCCGGACATGATCCCGCGTGCAAATAACTTCCGTATGGTGCGAACCATAGCGGGCGATATGCGCCAGAGCCTCGTCCATGTCGTCCACGACGCGCACCGCCAGGATGAGGTCGTGAAATTCCCGCCCCAGATCCTCTTCCTGCAGCGCTTTCGCCTGCGCGCCGGGCAAAGGGCCTAGCAAAGGAAGGGAACGGGGACAGGCCCGGAACTCCACTCCCGCGCCGCCAAGCTTTTCCCCAACCAGAGGCAGAAAGCGGCCGGCCTCAGCCCGGTGCACCAGCAGGCACTCCAGCGCGTTACACACGCCGGGCCGCTGGACTTTACCGTTAAACACGATCTCTAGCGCCTGCGGCAGCTCCGCTCCCTCGTCGATAAATGCATGACATACGCCCATGAAATGCCTGAGCACGGGCATGGTGGCTTCGGCGGTGACAGTGCGCACCAGCGTTTCGCCCCCGCGCGGGATGAGCACGTCCACAAATTCATCCATTTTACACAAAATACTGACCGCCGCGCGATCCGGAACGTCGATGAGCTGAACCGCTCCGGCGGGCAGTCCTGCCCGGTTCAGTGCCTCACCAAGCAGCGCGGCCAGGGCGAGGTTGGAGCGCAAAGCTTCGGATCCGCCACGCAACAGCACGGCATTCCCCGCTTTAAGGCACAGGATGGAGGCGTCGATAGTAACGTTGGGCCGGGCTTCATAGATCATGCTCACGACGCCCAGCGGCACGCGCATGCGGCCCACCAGCAGCCCGTTGGGGCGCTGCTGCTGGCTGTCCATCGCTCCTACAGGGTCAGGCAAGGCGGCAACAAAACGACAGGCGGCGGCCATTTCAGCGATAATCTTATGGTCAAGGGCAAGGCGATCCAGCCGGGGGCCGTCCAGCCCTGCCGCCCGCGCAACAGCCAGATCTTCGGCATTGGCCGCGAGCAATTCCGTCCGGCGTTCTTCCAGCAGACCGGCGAGCACTTCCAGAGCGTGCGTCTTCGTGCCGGGGCCTGCGGCAGCCATGAGGCGTGAACATTCTCTGGCCGTGCGCCCCATGGCGTGCAGGCGCGCTACCAGTTCATCGTAAGGCAGCGTGGGGGCGGCGTGTTCGGGGCGTGCGGACATGAATTTCCTCCATCTCTAGTGTATTCTGTTATGGATAAAGAGAGCAGCAATGAGTATTGCTGCTCTCAACTCCGGGAGCATTTGCCTGACGAAATGCCGGGCGGCATTCCATGCCGTATTCAGGTTTCATACGGCGGAGCGGATTTCCGCGCAAGTCCGGCGGGGCTTGATTGACATTTTTGTAAGCTTTATCTAGCCTGCAACACCACATTCCCCGGTTTGGGTTACCGGGTTCTGAGGCAGGATTTTCCGGGCATACGCCCGGCATCGTATACGCCGCGCATAACGGCTCAAAGGAGCTTTTCATGGCCATCAAGAAACCCCAGGTGCTTTCCTCCCCTTCCTCTCCGGTTCAGGTTCAGGCCGATATTCCCGGCATGGCCGCCGCGCAGATGTTTAATGAAGTGAAAGCCGAAATCAGCCCCGAAGCTGCTCCTCTATGGAACTTCGTACTGGGACACGCAAAAAGTATCGCTCTGGCCGTGGTGCTGATCGTTGTGGTCATCCTCGCTGCTGCTGGCTGGCAATGGCATAGCCAGACCCAGGCACAGGAAGCGAAGATGGAACTGGGCCGGCTCAGCGCGATTGTTGATCCCGCAGCTCGCTATACGGCATTGCAAAACTTTTCCTCCAATGCCCCGGCGGAGATTTCCCGCGCTCTCCGTCTGGAGCTGGCTTCCACCGCCGTGGCCTTGGAAAAATGGGACGACGCCGCGCAGGCTTACGGCCAGATCGCCAAGGAAGATGACGGCAAGGTACTTTCTCCTCTGGCCTTCACCGCCTGGATGAACCGTATCGATCTCTTGTTGCGGCAAGGCAAGGCCAAGGAAGCCGTAACTGAAATGGAAGGCTTTCTCCCCCGCGTACCTGCGGCGGTGAAGCCTCTTACTTTGACTCAGCTTGGAGCGGCGGCCGAACAGGCAGGCGACAAGGCCCGAGCCGTCAGCGCCTATGAAGAATTCATCAAGGCTTTGCCTCCTGCTGACTCCGCCCAGGCCGGTTATTACAAAGCCCGCATCGCCGCGCTGAAGTAGGCGGGGAAAATGCCCGAACTGCAAGACTTTGCCGCCTCCCCTATGGCGGGTAAGGAAATGGGCCGCTGGCTGGAATCGTTGCGCCTCATGGCGGGTACTCTGGGGCCACGGCGCCCCTTTTTGTCCAGCCTTACGGAATTGCTGCGCATGCTCGCCTCCCGGCACAATTTTTTTCGCGCTCATCTGGTGCTTTTTGAACCGGAAACCGGGTTGCTCAGGCTTTGTCTGGCCGACACTCCGCCCCGTACCAGCCATGATGAATACACGCCGGGCGTGGGCGTCACCGGACAGGTGTTCGCCACCGGAAAACCGGTGATAGTGGAAAAAATGCAGGGACATCCACTGTTCCTGAGTCTGCTTTTTGAGCGATCGGAAGAAGAACTGCGTACGCTTTCCTTTATCAGCGTGCCCATTCTTGCGCCCTCCGGCTCCGGAGCGGCTCTGTCCCCCGGTGAAGTCATCGGTACTCTCAATGCCGACACACGTTTTTTGTCCCGCGAAGATCTGGAGTTGCGCTGCCTGTTTCTCCAGGTTGCCGCTGCGCTGATCGCCAACGAAGCAGCCTATCTGCAGGAAGAAATGGCCCGCCAGCGCCGCCTGCCTCTCGGAGAGGAAGAGATGGCTGACGACGCTGGGGAAGGAAAGGAAGAGCGTAACTCGCTCATCGGGCAGTCCAAGGTCATGCGCCATATTCTTGAACTGGCGGCGCATATGGCGCAAGGTCGCGCGCCCATTCTTCTGCGTGGGGAACCCGGTGTGGGCAAGGAGCGCCTGGCCTTCCGCATCCACGCCAGCAGCCCGCGCCGGGACATGCCTCTGCTGACCTGCCACTGTGGAACTTTGGCTCCGGAGCATCAGGCTGCCGAACTGTGCGGCTATCAAAAGGGCGCGTTTCTCGGGGCTTCTCAGACGCGTAAGGGGATCTTTGAACAGGCAAATCTGGGCACTCTGTTT
>JAEXGX010000147.1 GCA_023450535.1 Pseudomonadota bacterium
AAATAGTATTGCGTTTTACTTTTTACGTAAAAAAAGACAGGAGGTTGCTATGAAAAATGGCAAATTCTTGTCTTTTTTATTTCCCGCAGTTAAAAATGAACATTCCTTCTTGACATGGGGATGTCGATTGGAGATATTAAACGTGAAAATTATAACGATGGCAGGGAGAGACTGGTGATTGTTATGATTTTCAAGGTATTATATGCAGTTTTTTGCGTTGTGCATCCGTCACGTTTATAGTCCAAGGAGAGAGACTATGGAATTGAGCAGGAGAGCCATGCTGGGCACCCTGGGTGGAATTGCTGCTGGCAGTGCTGTTGCTGCCATGGTGAAAACGGGAGTTGCCGCTTCCGAAACCCCGATGGTTTCGCCCGGGCAGAATGGCCATTTTGCGCAGCAGTACGGGGAATTCGGGTGGAAACCTCACAAACTTGATCCCGCCGAGTGTGCAAAGATTGCCTACGAGGGCTACTGGTACAAGGGCTATGCCTGCGGATACGGAGCATTCTACAGTATTATCGGTGTACTGGGTGAGAAGTACGGAGCGCCGTACAACACGTTCCCTTTCACCATGCTGGAAGCCAACAAGGGCGGGATTTCCGACTGGGGAACCATTTGCGGTGCGTTATACGGCGCGGCCGCTGCGTATGCCCTGTTCTGGGGCCGCAAAGAGCGCGATCCCATGGTGACGGAGTTGTATCGCTGGTACGAGCAGACCTCGTTGCCCATTTATCAGCCGGGCGACATGGCTCAGGGCGTGAAGGGCGATATTCCCTCCAATCCTTCTGATTCTGTGCTTTGCCATATTTCTGTGTCCAAATGGTGTTATCATACCAAATTACCCGCTTCCGGCAAGGAGCGCAGTGAGCGTTGCGGCCGCATCACCGCCGACGTGGCGTTCAAAGCGGCTGAAATCTTCAACGCCAAGATTGACGCGGGCAAGGACTGGAAGGCTGCCGCAGGCAAACCGGAGGCGCTGAAGTACTGCGGCGAATGCCACACCAAGGGCGGGGAATCCGATATTGCCAAGGGTATCATGGATTGCACTCCCTGCCACAGCGGCAGCGAACACACCATGAACAAATTTAAGGATCATCCGTAGTCGTATGTGGCGTGGGGATGTTACGTCCTCACGCGGAAAGGGCTCGAAAAAATGAGTGGGAGGCCGGATGCTTGCTGTGTCGAGTGTCCGGCCTTTTTGCTTGAGCAGAAATTGAAAGATGCTGTGGTGCGAGGTCTTGAGCAGCAGAGTTTGGAAGAAGAACCTTCAATTTGCGGGCATCCATATCAAAGCTAAACTGCTCTGGTGCGAAAGCTGGAAAAAAGTGGGCGTGGGGGTGCCCGGAGGACGGAAGGATAACGAAGCTCGAACTATCGGAATTCGCTGTTCAAAACTATAGTATACGATATAATTTCAGGCGTTACTCCTTCCCCCCTGCCTTGCCGCGCCTTCAGCTCTGCAATGCGATGAAAATTTTTAGCGCACTGCGTAGCGGGTATCCTGCTTCACGCCCAGATATGACGCTACTGTGCGAGTCTTGCCGTTGCGCAGGGCGAATCCGCCGTTCATCAGGCGATCGATTTCCTGCGCGCGTACCTGAGCCGAAGGCGCGCCGAGCAGCACGGCGATCAACCGGGTCTTGCCTCGGCGGGCGGTGGTGATGATATTGTAGCCCGAAGCTGTGGTCCATCCGGTCTTGAGTCCGTCTGCGCCTTTGTAACGGCCGAGCTGCGGATTCTTGTTCTCGCTGGTGTGGTTGTGGATGGTGACGGTGCGGGCGGAATGGAAACGCAGAGCCTTGGGGAAGCGCGCGATGTAGTTGCGGGCAAGGCTGAGCATGTCGCGCGCAGTGGTGTACTGGCCTTTAGCAGGCAGACCGTGTGGCGTTTTGAAGGTGCTGCTTGTCATGCCCAGTTTTTTGCATATTCTGTTCATTTGATTGATGAATTTTGCCTGAGACCCATACACATGCTCGGCCACGGCGCAGCTGGCGTCGTTGCCCGAGGCCACGGCCATGCCGTAAAGCAGCCGTTCCAGCGTCAGTTTGTCGCCGGGGCGCAGGCCCATGCGCGAACCGCCTTCAAGGGCGGCTCGGCGGCTGACCTTGATATTGTCCTTGAGTGAAACCTTGCCGTCCGCCATGGCGTCAAAGACCAGATACATTGAGAGTATTTTGGTCAGGGAGGCGGGGGGGACTTTGGTGTCAGGGTTCTGTTCATACAGTACTTCCAGCCTGTCCAGATCGTAAAGAATGACGCTTTTTGCCCGGATGGGGCCAGCCTGAGCGGACAGCGGCAGTACAATCGTAAAAAGGCAGAGGAGTAGGGCTGCATACGCGGCGTGGCGGTACAGGCAGGATTTTACGGTAAAAAAAGAAAAAGCGGGCATGAAACCACCCTCCGATCTTGAGGAGATACAAAACGGGGCATATCCCTGATGTGGGAACGAGATGTCTATCAGGTAGTGAGACTACTACCTTATATTTGAAAAATATTCCAATTATTTCAAGAAGAAAATGAAAAATAACTATTTGTAGGGCTTATAAATTCTCTAGAGAATTTCGTTTTGCTCCATTGCTGTAAACGATTGCTGCAACCGTGACGAGGATTCCGGTATAGGGCTTCTGGCGTCAGGCTTTGCCGTCGCAAAGGAGTCGTATTTTCTGTATGGCGGAAGAAATTGGCTATGTCTCCTCTCGTGGAGCCACCTCTCTCACTCCTCAGGGTCCCTTTTTCTGATTTTTCCATAACGCTCGGTCGAGTGTTCTCCATTTTTTTATAAAAACTGCGGTATTATTGAGAGGCAACGGCATGAAATATGTTCGCTTCACGGCGTGGCTGCCGTTGTGCGGCCTCTCAGACCTCCCGATGAAGCTCACTCCGCGATTGCTATAGTATGTGCTGAATTTATTTAAATAGGGCACGCCTTATGTAGGTTATGATATAAAGCAAAGTTTCCAAGTAATTGTTGAGAATTTATTGTTTTTATCTCGATATATTTTGCACAAATTGTGCTTGTAGTATTTTAAACCATATTAAGTAAAACATACAGGTGGTTGCCATAAAAACAAATATTATTCTGTTGTGCTGATTAAATTTGAGAAATATGGTTGACTTGTTATATATTTTTATATAATGAAGAAGAAAATCACGCTTTTTATATTGAGCGTGTCTCTTTTTCCGTCACCCTCAGTATGTCGGCATTTTCTGCCCTGTCTTTTCCCGATGTGGGCAGTCTGATTTGCTGCACTTAAAAAAGGGGGCATTATGATGCAGGAATACTTTCATCCCCACACTGTGCAGGAGGCGTTAAGCCTGTTGCAGGAGCGCCCCGGAGAAGGCCGGATTATCGCGGGGGGCACGGATCTGCTTGTCGCAGAGGCCAAACCGTCGCGTAAGAGTCCGCGCCTGGTGGATCTGGACCGTATCCCCGGCATGAAGGACATTCGGGAGGAAGATGGCTTTCTCGTCCTCGGGGCTTGTGTGACGCACACGGAAGCAGCCGCCTCGCTGCTGGTGCAAAGGCACGCGGAGTGCCTGGCTGAAGGGTGTGCGAGGGTGGGCAGTACCCAGATCCGCAATATGGGAACTTTGGCCGGTAATGTGGTCAGCGCCTTGCCTGCCGCCGATGCGGGAATAAATCTGACGGCTCTGGAGGCATTGTGCGTTGTGGCTGCTCCCGACGGCACCCGCCGGGTGTCCATGCCCGACATGTACAAGGGCGTGGGTAAGTCGGCGATCAGCAGCCGCTCGCAGTGTCTGACACAGATTTTGATTCCCCTGCGCGGGCACGGGTTCGGTTCGGCCTATATGCGCATGGAGCAGCGCAAGGCCTTGTCTCTGCCCATGTTGTGCGTGTCCGCCGCGCTGACGCTGGAAGACGGGGTTATCGTTCGCGCCGTCGTGGTCATGGCTCCTGCCGGTCCGGCTCCTGTCCGCGCCTCTGCGGCAGAGGTTTTCCTGCTCGGTAATCGGCCCTCGCCTGAACTGTTCGCCCGCGCGGGCGAACTGGCCCGGCAGGATGCCCAGTTTCGTAGCAGCGCTGTCCGGGGAAGCAAAGAATACCGCGCGGGCGTTCTGCCCGTTTTTGTCCGCCGCGCCCTGACCAAGGCCGCGGAACGCACGGTTGGCACCATTCGGGAGGTTTAGCCATGCAGATCATACGATTCACACTGAATGACGAACCTGTTGAAGTGGGCATTGATCCGGGCGCCTCTCTGCTTGATGTACTGCGCGAGCATTTTCATCTGACCGGCGTCAAGGCGGGCTGCCGCTCTGGCGATTGCGGTGCCTGCACCGTCATTATGAATGGGAAGACCGCGGATTCCTGCCTGGTACCCATGGGCAAGGTTGAGGGAGCCTCCATATTGACAATTGAAGGGCTGTCCAGAAACGGCAGACCTGATATCATTCAGCAGGCGTTCATCGATCAGGGCAGTGTTCAGTGCGGTTACTGCATCCCGGGGATGGTTCTTTCCGCCAAGGCGCTTCTTGACGCCAATCCCGATCCCGACAAGGCCGCCATACGCTCGGCTATTTCCGGTAACATCTGCCGCTGCACAGGCTATGTGAAAATTGAGGCCGCAATTGAACAGGCCGCTCGCGAGCTGCGGAATAGGGGGGACGTATCATGATACATGAAGTTATCGGCAAGAATGCACCCCGTCGCGATGCCTTTGACAAGGTGCGGGGCACAGCCATGTATACTTCAGACATTTCCTTGCCGGGCATGCTGTACGCCGGGGTGCTACGCAGTCAGCATCCCCACGCTCGTATTGTCGGCCTTGACCTGTCTGCCGCTCTTGCCATGCGCGGCGTGCGCGCCATCGCCCATTACGGCAACACGCCCCATAACCTGTATAACGCCTCGGCGCCCATGTTTACCACGGTTCCCGGCCAGGAACGCGTACTGGATCAACTGATATTCGATAACGTGGTCCGCTATGCAGGTGACGAGGTGGCGGCTGTGGCCGCTGATACCCCCGAGATCGCCCAGGCCGCCGTGGCCGCCATTAAAGTGGAGTACGAAATTTTGCCCGCCGTGTTCGACGCGGCTGAAGCCATGAAGCCGGAAGCGCCCGAACTGCACCCCGGCAAGGGCGTCACTCCCGAAGGACGCAACGTACCCGGAGAAATCGTGCGTCTGGCCTGGGGAGAGGGCGATATTGACGATGCCTTCACGGAATGTGATGAAGTGGTGGAAGGCGAATTCCATCTGCCTGTGGTCAAGCAGGTGCAGATGGAAACTCAGGCCGCCGTGGCGCAGGTGGACGGAGACGGCAAAATCACGGTGTGGAGCACCAGCCAGACTCCTCATCCCACGCGCTTCATCCTGGCCAGCGTATTCGACGTGCCCGCCAGCCAGATCCGCGTACTGGCTCCACCTTATATCGGCGGAGGCTTCGGTGTGCGCATCGGCCTTTCAGCCAAGGCGGAGGTCATTGCCGTGGCCTTGGCCCGTCTGGCTGGCCGTCCGGTCAAATGCGTCTACTCTCGTGAGGAGGATTTCATCGCCTCCGATACCCGCCACGGGGTGGTCATCAAGGTGCGTCTGGGCGCGAAGAAGGATGGAACCTTCCACGCTCTGGATATTCATGGCCTGTTCAACACCGGGGCCTATTGCAGCTTCGGCGTGGAACTGCCGGGCGTGGCGGGGGCCATGGCCCTGGCCATCTACGATATGCCCCATAAGCGCTATGTGGGCCACTCCGCCTACACCAACACCACCTGTGCCGGCGCCATGCGCGGCTTCGGTAATCCCCAGAGCAATCTGGCTCTGGAGCGCTGCGTGGATGAGATGGCTCTCCGCCTGGATATGGACCCCAAGAGTCTCAGGGAAAAGAATATCATGAAGGCGGGCCAGCCCTGGTTCCTGCCCTATCCCTGCTCGTCGTCGTCCCTTCAGCTCTGTATCGACAAGGGGGCCGAGGCCATAGGCTGGAGCGGGCGCGACGCGCTGGATCGTTCCGGCCTGGTCAAGCACGGTCTGGGCATGGCCGTGGGGACCCACGTATCCAATGCCTGGCCTTTCTGCGTGGACTTCGACAACGCCTATGTTACGGTGCAAGTGGATGGCTCGTTGCATGTGGCGGTGGGCGTGCCTGACCTGGGCACGGGCACCAGTACGGCTCTGCCCATGGTGGCCGCCGAAGCCTTTGGCGTCAGTCTGGACAAGACATCCATCAGTTTTGGCGATACGGAGAGTACCCCGTTTGCCATCGGCAGTCACGCCAGCCGTACCTTGTACGCGGCCGGTACAGCAGTTAAGGCGGCGGCAGAGGACGCCCGTGCGCGGGTGCTGGCCTATGCGGCGGAAATGAGCGGGCGGGATATTGCTGACCTGACCATCGCGGGAGGGGTGGCCGGCGTGGCGGGCGCAACGCCCGGCACGATTGATGAGTTCTGCGCGGGAAAGGCGGATGCTGTGGGATTGGCCGATCTGTGCTATCATGCCCATATCCGTAACAAGCAGTTCATTGGCGTGGGCCGTACCGTACCCCCTAATTCTCCGCCGTGGCATGCCTGCTTCGCCGACGTTTCCGTGGATACCGAAACCGGACAGGTGATGATCAACCGGCTGGTGGCGGCCCATGACGTGGGCGTGCCCATCCATCCCCGTATTGTTGAAGGGCAGATTGAAGGAGGGGCCGTGCAGGGCATCGGCTATGCTCTCACCGAGGAGATCACCTATTCCCCCCGGGGAACTCAGAATCAGCATAACATGCATACCTACATGGTGCCCACTGCCAGCGATCTGCCGGACATCACCAGTATCATCGTGCCCTGCGAGGATGCACAGGGGCCATTCGGTGCCAAGGGTGCCGGAGAATGTAGTCTCGTCTGTCCAGCCTCTGCCATTGCCAACGCCGTCAGCAACGCTCTCGGCGTGCCTGTCAATGAGATCCCCCTGACTCCGGAACGGGTGTTCGGTCTGCTGCAAGCAGCGAGGGCATCGGAAACATTCTGACCGCCATGCCGCAAAACAAGAAAACGGCAAGGACACTGACTTTTGTCAGCAGCCTCAAAAATCAGAAGCAGGTCGCGGCTTTGCCGCGCCGCTCAGCGACGGATTTTTATGCTTTTCCGTCAAGTTGCAAAGCAGCTTGGACGGCGCAAGCACCGCAACGCGGGGCTTATCTGCAGTCGGAGACCGGCTTCCAGGGGGACTGGAAGCCGGCCGGGAACGGCGGATAGCGAGGGGAGGAATGCTTATTCCGCCGTGAATTTGAGCTTCGGGTTCACGATGTCGTCATGGCTTTCCACGGCGTGCCGTGCGAACACATCCTGAATGGCAGGAACTTCTCCCATACCCTTGAGCACGGGAAATACGGTCATACCTTCCTTTTTGAGCAGGGATGCCCAGGAATCCGCTTCGTCGCCAGCGAGGTCGTTACGGGCGTGATCCCCGGCTACCACCATGAAAGGCATAAGCCACACGCGGGTAACGCCCTTTTCCTTCAGCAAGGGGATGACGTTTTCAATGCGCTGGTAGC
>JAEXGX010000326.1 GCA_023450535.1 Pseudomonadota bacterium
AACGCGCTGTTCTGATCGTCGCCGGGCTGCTTTTAATCGATCCCGCCTGGACAACCAATGTCGCAGGCGGGGCTGCCCTTGGCGTCATTTTTCTGCTTCAGAAAATGTCCGTCGCGCGTGAGCATAAGAGCATTTCAAATCAGTGTTAATCTGCTCCAAGAAGAAGGTTGATCATGGAGTTTCAGCAGTGCATTACGTCAGACGTTCTCATCATTGGATCGGGCGGCGCGGCGCTTCGGGCCGCGCTTGAAGCCCGTGAACAGGGCGCGGAGGTTCTTGTTGTGGCCAAGGGCGTTGCCGGGAGATGCGGCGTCACGCCCACCGCACTGACAGGGTATCAGGCCGCGTTCGGCCATGCCGACCCGGCGGATTCTCCGGAAGTGCATTTCCGCGACACCATGAAAAACGGTCAGTATCTCTCGGATCCCAAACTGGCCCGGATACTGGCGGAAGAATCCCCGTCGTCCGTTCTCTATCTGGAGAAGCTGGGAGTCCGGTTCCAGAAAACGCCCGAGGGCAAGTTCATTCAGAAGAGACTGGACGACTCGCAAAGCTACCCGCGCTCCGTGCGCATCGGGGATTCTCTCGGTCTGCCGATCATGGCCGTGCTCTCCCGTACAGCGAGCAAGCGCGGCATACGCATGCTCAGCGACGTGATGATCACCCGTCTTCTCGTGGCAGGGAACGTCGCTCTCGGCGCGGTGGGGCTGAATCTGGATACGGGGGAACTCGTGCTGTTCCGTGCCGGGGCGGTTATTCTGGCCACGGGCGGAGCGTCGTCCCTGTATGCGCTCAGTTCCAATCCTCCGGAATCCACCGGGGATGGGTATATGTTGGCCTATCGGGAAGGGGCGCAACTGGTGGACATGGAGTTCTTCCTGTTTCTCGGACACGCCATTCTGCACCCGGAATCCGCCCGCGGAGTGCTGTACCCTTTCCAGTACCTGCTCGGGTTGGGCGCGCGGCATCTGTACAATGCCGAAGGGCAGGCCTTTGTCGGTAACTATACCCCGGACGGGAGCGCCAACCCTTCGCGTGATCTTTACGCCCGTGCCATTCATTGGGAAGTACGCGCCGGGCGCGGCAGTCGTCACGGAGGAGCGTATTTTGATCCTTTTTCCCTTCCCCGGGAAACGCTTGAACGGGAACTGCCCTCGCAAACCAGATTTATCGAATCTCTCGGCGTGGATTTGAACAGCCCCATAGAAGTGGGCGTAGCCGGACATTTTCTGTGCGGAGGCGTCCGCATCGACGAATGGTGCCGCACCAGCATCGAGGGATTGTTTTCTGCCGGAGAGGTTGCGGGGGGCGTTCATGGCGGTGCGCGCATAGGCGGAAACGCTCTGGCGGAATTGTTCGTGTTCGGCCGCCGGGCGGGTGAAGCCGCCGCCGCTTTTGCCAAAGG
This sequence comes from Pseudomonadota bacterium, assembly GCA_023450535.1. Taxonomy (GTDB): domain Bacteria; phylum Desulfobacterota; class Desulfovibrionia; order Desulfovibrionales; family Desulfovibrionaceae; genus Mailhella. The sequence continues at coordinate 1,406 of JAEXGX010000326.1, forward strand.
GCAAAAAGACGCTGAGAATCCGCAGTTGGAGCAGGAGGCGTGCGATGCCGAACAAGAACGTATTGAACGTCTCTTAACCCGAAAAGACGGCCCCCGGCCGGGAGAGCTTCGGCGCAGGCTTCAGCAGGCCATGTGGGAACACGTCAGCGTCATACGCACCCGCGAGGGCCTGGAAGAAGCGCTTAAAACCATTCGGGAGATCCGTTCAGCACTTCCCCTGATGCGGACGGCCTCGAAGGAAAGGCGATACAATCTTGATCTGATGGCAGCTCTGGAGCTGGATGCCATGACGGAACTTGCCGGGATCATTGCTCATGCCGCACTTCTGCGCGAAGAAAGCCGGGCCGGACATTTTCGGGAAGATTTTCCGGAACAGAAAGAGGAATGGCGCTGTAATATTCTGGTCAATTGCGGAAACGACGGACCTCTGTTTACGCGCAGAGCGGCTCTGTTTCAGGAGTAACCGATGATAGCCGAAGTTTATATCGCAAAATCCGACGGGCAGCAGAAAAAAAGTTGGACACGGTACGAAGTGCCTTATCAGGATTCGGATCGGGTGGCGCAGATTTTACAATATATTTATGAACATATTGACGGTAGTACAGGCTTTCGCCCCTGTTTCTGCAAAAGAGGCTCCTGTGGGCTGTGCATGATGGTTGTCAACGGCAAAAGCGTAAAAACATGCCGCACACCTGTTTCTCCCATTATGTATATCGAGCCTTTGCCTCTTCCTCTGGTGCGGGATTTGGTAGTGTCTTTTCGTGACGTGAAAGCGGACGCGTGAAATGTGGATGGTTGAGTAGAACCTTCTGCCCATAAAGGAATTTTTGATGAAAGAAAACAGTGCGTTTCCCATGGTGCGTTACGTTCCGTTCATGGGGGTGATCTGGGTTGTCGATGAGGCGATGAAGCTCGGCTTCTGGAACGGGCATCCCGACTGGTGCAATCTGGGGCAGGGGCAGCCTGAAGTAGGGGAGATTGAGGGCGCGCCCGAAAGAATTTCCCGTCTGGATATCCGGCCCGGAGATCATGCCTACGGCCCTGTGGGCGGGACGCTGGAGGCGAGGCAGGCCGTGGCCGACATGTACAACCGCCGTTTCCGGCGCGGCATGAAGTCGCAATATACGGCGGGCAACGTCTCCATCGCTTCCGGTGGGCGTCTTGCGCTTACGCGCCTGTTCGCCATTCTTGCCGATGGGACGCGGATTCTCTATCGCAATCCCGACTATACGGCATACGAGGATTATCTTTTCTACCAGCGTCTGCATACGGAACCCGTGTGCGAATACGCCACGGCGGAAGACGGCTTTGCCATTCCCGCGCGCAGATTCGAGCAGATTGCCTCGAAGGGGAAGGGGGTCAATGCCTTTATTTTTTCGAATCCGTGCAATCCCACAGGCGCGGTTGTTCAGGGGGACGAACTGGCTTCCTATGTGGAAACTGCGCGGAGGCATAATATTCTGTTGGGCATTGACGAGTTTTATTCCCACTTCATGTATAACGCCGACGGAAGCCCGGCGGAAGGTCCGTGTACGGCCGCGCCCTATGTGGAAGATGTGGACAGGGACCCCGTGCTCATTGTGGACGGCCTGACCAAAAACCACCGCTATCCGGGTTGGCGTATGGGCTGGACCGTTGGGCCGAAACACTGCATCGAGATGCTCAACCGGGCCGCCAGCGCTCTGGACGGAGGGCCGGGTATGCTGGCCCAGCGCGCTCTGTTGGAAGCTATGGAACCGGGACGTTTCGAGATGGAGGTTACGGCCGTGCGCCGGGAGTTCGCCCGCAAGCGCAAACTTATGCTGGAGCAGCTTGAAGAGATGGATATTCATCCCGCAGTCACCCCGCTCAGCACATTTTACATCTGGGCCAGTATTGAGCGCCTGCCCGCGCCCCTCAATGACGCGGACGTTTTCTTCCACGCCTGCCTGAAAAAAAAGGTCATGACCGTGCCCGGACGCTTTTTTGATATCCGCCCGTTCCGGGATCGCCCTGAGCCTGAACCGTTGCGTCACTGGGTACGCTTTTCTTACGGGCCATCCTGCGATACGGTGAAAACCGGGCTTGAGCGCATAGCGCAGGTGATCAGGGAATTCAAGTAGAGCATTTTGTCATTGAAATGCTCTTGAAGTTGAGTAGAACGAGACTTCGCCGCGCCATTTCGGAGCAGCCACCCGACGGGCGCCCCGAAGGGGCGTGCCTGTAGCCCGCAGAGCTTACAGG